>NZ_JBHWYR010000061.1:0-30161 GCF_042728695.1 Bacillus sp. NPDC060175 | reverse complement strand
TTTAGTTATAAACTTGAATAATATTAAATAATATCGTTCATTATATAAGGTTTTAGTTGAATGCATACTATATGATGTGTAAAATCTAAGCAAGTAGGTTAGAATACTGCTTGCAAATGGCAGTATAAATAATAATTTGAGGTGAATGCATGCTAGATTTTAAGCAATTAGAGATTTGTTTGAAAGAAAAAAGATTTGTAGATGGATTACAGGAGATAAATAATGAAATTGCACATATAAAAGAAACGAAAAAGTTATCATACGTGAAGAACTGGCTTTCTAACGTTTCATCATTTGCCGAGTTTGATACATTAATTCGTCTTGCTGATGAAGGGTTGATGCACCAATATAGCTCTTTTTTAATTCGTTATACGTATAAAAAATTCCCAAATATGAGAACGCTCTCTTTATATTGTGATGAGCTAATTGATGAGCGTAAAATTCTTGATGCTGAACAATTGTTAAAAGATTCTTTGGAAGAGGTAAATGAAGAGGAAATTGATGCGGATGTTTTAACGAAAGCATATTTTACGTTAGTTAGATGTTTGTTAGATATGAAGCGCAATGAAGAGGCTTATGCCTATATGCAAAGGGCGGAAAAGTATAGTACACGTGCAGTTTTTGAAAAATGGGGTTACTTATATATACAGACTGGTGAGTGGGAGAAGGCAGAGGAACAACTTTTATCCGGTCAGCAACATAAAGATTGTGAAGAGTTAGCTACGTACTTATTAGCGCAATTATATGCATATAAAGGTGAACAGCAGCGAGCATTACAACTCATTAATGATGCGATTGCAAAGTTCCCTCAAGTACCATATTTCTATTTTGAAAAAGTAAAATATTTATTAGATTTAGAGCGTTATGAAGAAATGTTAGTGGTAATAGATAAAATTAATCATATGCTTCCGCATCATGCATATACAACTTATTTTATACATTTACGTGCAGAAGCATTTTATAAAATGAATAATATTCATGATTTGCAAGCACTATTGAAAAGTGAAAAGAGTTTGAAAAATTCTCTATATCATCATATAGAAAAAAATCCTGATGGAAAAAAGGTGCGCTTACCGATAGTTCCGGTTGTACAAAAGGATAACTATTGCGTTCCGACTAGTTTGGAAATGATGTTAGGGGTATGGGGAGAAAAACGTACGCAAGATGAAATTGCACAACATATTTTTGATGTAACAGGCTCTAAGTTTTCAGATACAGTTACATATATAGAAGAGCAAGGTTACGAATATCGTTATTTTCAAGGGAATGAGAAAAATTATAAGAAATTACTCAATCAAGGTATTCCCGTTTTATTAAGTATAGATATTGAGCACGCTTCCCATGTACAAGTGCTTTCTGGTTATGACGATGTACTGCAAGCTTTTTATATTCAAGATCCGAATTTCTTGGAACCGATTCTTGTGGAATATGATAAGTTGCAAGAAAAATATCGTTATACAGATTGTTTGGCTATTACGTTTACACCAAAAGATAGAATAGAACAACTTTCATTTTTAAATGAGGAAGAACACACTTATTATAAAACAATCTTTTCTCTTACAGATCATTTAGCTGAGCAAGATAAAGAGGGGATTGAAAAGTTAGTATTATTTTTAAAAGAAACAAGTGAAAATCCAAACACTTGGCTATATACGATTAAACATTTAGATGCTGAAGTAGATAAAGAGTTTATTCAGTTTTGTATAGAAAAGTTAATGGAAAAGTTTCCGAGCTCTGACTTTGTGAAATTGCATAGTGCACAGTGCTTTATCCGCCTGCAAGATATGAAGAAAGCAGGACAAATGCTTCAAAGTGTGGAGAAGAAAAACAATCAAGCGTTATATCATTTTATAAATGGACGTTATTCTTTTGAGCAAGATAATTATACAGAAGCGATTGCTAGTTTTCGTTCATCATTACAATTGGATGCAGATCAACCAGTTGCGTGGAGTTTCTTAGCATTATCATACATGTATATGGATCAATCTGAAAAGGGGCTAGAGTATTCTCTAACAGCTATAGAACGTAGCCCTGAAAGGTTTACGCTTGTAAATCACGGTTTAATTTTAATAGATTTAGAACGATATGAAGAAGCATATGGATTCTTTAATGATTTATTAAAAGAATATAAGTATGAAGCGCACATATGGTATGAACGTGCAAGATGTGCTCAGCATTTAGGGAAAGTGTATTTGGCAGTAAAAGGAATTAAAGTGGCGATTCAATTAGATAAAACGGCAGCATATTTATATACGAAGCTTTCGGAAATCTATGAATCAGATTTGGATGATGGGAATAATGCGAAGGAAATTTTATTACAAGGAATTCAAAATTGTGAAGATCAGACATCTTTATATGTTCGTTTAGGAGATGTGCATTTTCAAAATGATGAACTTGAAGAAGCGGAAACTATATATAAGCGTTCTTTAGAAGAAAATAATGAAGATGTATATGCCCATTTCGGTTTAACTCAAGTTTATATGGCAAAGGAACAATATGAGGATGCAAAAAACTATATTGTTAGTATTAATAAGCAATTTGAAGACAATCAAGATTTCCTTATGAATGCTGGCATGGTGCTATGGGATGCTGAAATTGCATTAGGTGGGGATGAAAAAGAGTTAAAACTTGCACTTTCTAAATTAGAGAACGGTATACGAAGAGTATACGCTAATATAGCGATCGTGTTGGATGAGTATGTAAATCGAATAAAAGACACAGCTTTTGTGCAACGAGGCATAGCGTTTTTAAGAACGTTAGAAAAAGAGAAAACGGAAGTAATTGAATACGGTTGTTACGCTGGTGTTTTATATGAATCTATTGGACAGTATGATCAAGCAATGAAGAGATACAACAAGGCAATAGAACAAAAGAGAACTGCATTTCCATATTTTCGAATCGGCGAAACATATATGGTATTGGGACAATTGACAGAAGCAAAACAAGCGTATGAAACATGTTTGGAACTCAATGGGAATTTCACAGGTGTACATGTGCAACTAGCAGAAATATATGAAAAAGAAAAAAATAGTGATAAAGAACAAAGTCATATGGTCCAGGCAATGAAAGAAGAGCCTTTGCATATTAATATGGAATATTTGGCACAGCTTTCAGTAGATTTGAATCTTCATGAAGAATTGCTAGTTGAACTAGAACAATTAGCAGAAGAGGTACCAGAAATATGGCGTTTAGATGCAATTGCATACGTATATGGTGCGATGAATGAGGTAAATAAAGAAAAAGAATATATTGAATGTGCAATGAAAATAGATGAAGAGCATGTGGAAGTACTATATCATTATGCGAAAGTACTTGTTAAAAAGCAGAATGTAGAAGCCATTCAAGTTGCGTTAAAAGTAATGCATAAAGATTTGGAAAGTGAACGTATATTTGGTGTGTACGTAAAAGCAATGGAACAACATAAAAAATTATCCCAAATACGAGACGCACTTCATACGCTAAAGGTGAAAAAAGCAGAAAGAAGTACAGCGTTTATGTATGCAGCTACTGCGGTTGCCGAAAGATTAGTAGAAAGGCAGCAAAATGAGCAACCGAAAAAATCTATATTTACAAGAGTATTTTATCATATGAAAAATCGTGCGAAGGAAATTTCAATGATTACAGTTGTTATCGATTTATTTGAAATCTCCTTAAAGTTAAATCCAAAAAATAGTATGGCAGCGCAGCGTTTCGCAATATTTTATGAGAATGCAGCGATGAATAAAGAAGCGATAGAGGTATTACAAACATCGTTAGAAAATAAGTGGGATTATGATGTAGCGAAGCAACTTGTAAATCTTTTCATTGATTGTGAGGAAGAGGATATGTTACGAGATGCTTTTGAATTAACGAAACAAATGGTTCGAGACCTACCAGATGATTATGATACCCTTCTTTTACAAGCGAATGTATTATGTAAAATCGGAGAAGAAAGAAAAGCAGAAAAAATTTGCGTACAATTAATTGAGAAAACACCATTTGTAAGTAGAGGATTCCTTACTTTAGCAGAAATATACCATAGTCAAGAGAGAATTGAGGATGCGATTCGTTTATTAGAAGATGCTTCTGAACATCATCCAAATGAAACGGCAATTCTTCTTGCTTTAGCATCTTCGTATCATAAAGCTGGGCAAACGACAAAGGCAGAAAAAATAACAAGTGAAATATTAGCAATTGATGCTACTGACTTGTTAGCAAGATACGATCATGCTTGTTATTTAACATTATTAAACAGAAATGAAGAGGCGAAAGAAGAGCTTAAAATTGTGCTTCGTGAAGATGAAACGGGATTTTTTGCTGAACTTGCAGAGAAAGATGAAGATTTAGCGGGATTGCGAGAATTTGAAAAATAATTGTATAGGAATAGAAAAAAAGGATATAAATAAAAATATATTTCGAATTAGTTGACAATTAATTGCCCAATGGCATAAAATAACTTTTAATAAAGTATACAAATCTGAAGACGAGAAAGAGTAAAATAGTGAGCTGTTCCCCAGAGAGCCGGTGTATTGCTGAAATCCGGTGTGCAGACGTTATTTGAAAATCATCTCCGAGGAGCCGTGGCTGAATAAAGTAAGCTCGGACGGATGTCTACCGTTACAAAGAACGCGTATGTTAGTACGTTGCTAAGTGCTATTAGTGGAAAACTAATAGAATTAGGGTGGTAACGCGGGTAAACCCGTCCCTACTTCATAGGGACGGGTTTTTTGTGTGCTTTTAAAAAATTCAAAGGAGTGATTGTACATGAAAAAAGTAGATGTAAAAGAGTCAGCTGTAGGGAGAGAAACACGTATTCGTAAGCAGTGGAACGAACAAAGTATTTTCGAGCAATCAATTCAGAATCGAGAAGGCGCACAATCTTTTGTGTTTTATGAAGGGCCACCAACTGCGAACGGATTACCACACGTTGGCCATGCACTTGGGCGGGCGATTAAAGATTTAGTAGCGAGATATAAAACGATGGCTGGATATAAAGTTTTAAGAAAAGCCGGATGGGATACACATGGATTACCTGTAGAATTAGGTGTTGAAAAACAACTTGGTATTTCAGGTAAACATGAAATCGAAGAGTACGGAATTGAACCATTTATTCAAAAGTGTAAAGAAAGTGTATTCACATATGAGAAGCAGTGGCGTGAATTTACGGAGAGTATTGGATATTGGGTGGATATGGATGATCCGTACGTTACTTTAAAGAATCCATATATCGAAAGTGTATGGCATATTTTAGGGACGATTCATGAAAAAAGCTTGTTATATAAAGGGCATAGAGTTTCACCATACTGTCCAAGCTGTCAAACATCGCTTAGTTCACATGAAGTTGCACAAGGGTACAAAACGGTTAAAGATTTAAGCGCAACGGTGAAGTTTAAAGTAAAAGATAGTGAAAATGAATATTTCCTTGGATGGACGACAACACCGTGGACACTCCCAGCGAATGTCGCACTTGCCGTACATCCGAATATGGAATACGTAAAAGTGAAACAAGAAGGGTATGTATACATTGTTGCGAAAGAACGTGTACAAGAAGTACTAAAAGAAAACTATGAAGTACTATCTGTTCATAAAGGTGAAGAATTATTAAACACATCGTATACAGCACCGTTTCCAATGAAGGAAGTTACAAATGGATACCGTGTTATTGCGGCAGATTTTGTTACGGCAGATAGTGGTACTGGACTTGTTCATATCGCACCTGCATATGGGGAGGACGATTATAGAGTCGTTCAAAGTGAAGGGTTATCATTCTTACATGTTGTAGATGAGAAAGGTGAGTATACAGAAGCAGTACCCTTCTTAAAAGGAAAGTTTGTAAAAGAATGTGACGTTGATATCGTTCGTTATTTAGCTAAAGAAGGTTTGCTGTATCATAAAGAAAAATATGAGCATAGCTATCCACACTGTTGGCGCTGTGATTCACCATTACTTTATTATGCAGGAGAAAGCTGGTTAATCCGAACAACTGAGATTAAAGAAACATTTTTACAAAATAATGATTCTGTTACGTGGTATCCAGACCATATGAAGCACGGACGCTTTGGTAAGTTTTTAGAAAATATGGTGGACTGGAATATTAGCCGGAATAGATATTGGGGAACACCGTTAAACGTATGGGAATGTGAAAGCTGCGATCATCAATTCGCACCGAAAAGCATTGCCGAATTAAGAAAGCATAGTACGAAAGAAACACCCGAAGATTTAGAATTGCATAAGCCATATGTGGATGAAGTGCAAGTTTGTTGTGAAAAATGCGGAAGTACAATGAATCGTACACCAGAAGTAATTGATGTTTGGTTTGATAGTGGTTCCATGCCGTTTGCACAATATCATTACCCGTTTGAAAATAAAGAGTTGTTTGAAGAACAGTTTCCAGCAGATGTTATCGCAGAAGGAATTGATCAAACACGCGGCTGGTTTTATAGTTTATTAGCGGTATCAGCACTATATACAGGAAAAGTACCGTATAAACGAGTGTTATCACTAGGGCATGTTCTAGATGAAGAAGGACAGAAAATGTCTAAAAGTAAAGGGAATGCACTAGATCCTGTTGATTTAGTAGAGAAGTTTGGTGCGGATGCACTAAGATGGGCTCTACTCGTTGACAGTGCTCCGTGGAATGCGAAGCGTTTTTCTGAAAGAACCGTACTGGAAGCAAAATCGAAATTTGTAGATACATTAGTCAATGTGTATAGCTTCTACGTTTTATATGCAAATTTAGATGAGTATAATCCGAAAGAAACGTATGATGTAAAGCGTACGAAATTAGATGAGTGGGTATTATCAAGACTGCATAGCACAACAAAAAAGGTAAGAACGGCACTTGATGATTATCAGTTCACGAATGCAGCTCGTGAAATTGCTACTCTTGTAGATGAAGTGAGTAATTGGTATGTACGACGTTCACGTAATCGTTTTTGGGAATCTGGTATGAATCCTGAAAAAGCAGCTGCGTATGAAACACTTCATGAAGTGCTTGTAACAATTAGTAAATTAATTGCACCATTTACACCATTTGTCGCTGAAGATATTCATCTGAATTTAGAAGGAAGCAGCGTTCATTTAGCAGATTATCCGGTTGTAAACGAATCACTTATCCAGCCTGAGTTAGAAGCGGAAATGGATGCTGTTTTACAAGTTGTTGAACTTGGAAGAAGTAATCGTAATCAACATTCATTAAAAGTAAAACAGCCGTTGGCAGAGCTTGTATTACTTGAGCATAAAGAGAATAATATCGATTGGGAATCTTATCGTGATATCGTAATGGATGAGCTTAATGTGAAAGCATTCCATGTTGAACTCGATGAAACGAAGTATACATCCTATCAATTAAAGCTGAATTTTAAAACGGCGGGGCCGAAATTTGGTAAGAATGTGAATGCAGTAAATGGTTGGCTAAAACAATTATCACAAGAAGAAGTACAAAACTTTGTATCTACAGAAAGAGCAGTTTACGAAGCAACAGCAGGGGAAGAAGTAATTGTCATAGCTGAAGATGTATTAGTAGAGAAAGTTGCGAAATCAGGATTCTCAAATACGACTAACGGACAATATACGGTTATGTTAGATACGAATGTAACTGAGGAATTGTTACAAGAAGGAGTAGCACGTGAATTTATTCGTGCAGTTCAAGAATATCGTAAGCAGTTGAATCTACCGGTTAATTTACGAGTGGATGTTATTCTTGATACAGAGGAAGAACTACAGCAAACGTTAACGAATCATAAAGATTTATTAGAAGAAAACTTACTCGTCAAGCAATTTACATTTGGTCATTTAACGAATGAAGACGACGAGCTTTCTTTAGGGGAGACGAAACTCCGAATTAAGTTAAGCAAGGCTAATTAAAGAAAAAAGGAAGTTGGAATCATTCCAACTTCCTTTTTTGTATGATGGGAGATTAACCGGCTAATTTCCTCATAATCCACTCGATAGGGCCTCTAGAAAATTTCTTTCTCCATATTTTAAAAGTATAAGGTTGGAAGAATTGATAAAGAAATATATTTCTAAAGTATTGTTTTCGGTTTACACATAAATATTGAGAAAATTTCACTTACCCAAAATGTAAAGGTAAGTGAAATGTTTGTATAGAATTACTCGTAGATTCACTTTATTTCGTTACTTGTGGACAGTAATAGCCTTATAGGAATGGGGTAAAGGGTTCAATTTATTAGGGGGAGTGGTTTTATGTTAAACAAAAAAATGGTGGCAATGGCAATGACTGTACCATTAGTAATGGGGACAATTTCCACAGTTTCAGCATTGGAAAAACAACAGCAAGTAAAGCTAGAAGCTTATTCACCACAGAAAAAAGCAATTGAATATTTAAAAGGGCATGCTACGGAATATGGATTGAAGGCGGACCTTTCAGACTTACAATATATTTCTACAACAGAAACATCAGTAGCTTCATATGTTAGGTTCCAACAAGTAGTTAATGGTGCTCCTGTATTTTCAAAACAAATTACAGTTACTCTTAATGGACAGGGGCAAGGAATACTGGCTGTTTCTGATTACCAGGCGGTTCAAAGTGTGAAAGAAGTAGCAAAAAAGATTAGTGAAAAAGATGCTGAACAAAAATCAATGGCGTATGTTGGAGGAGAAAGCGAGCAAAACCTATGGGCTCCTACAGAGAAAGAATTCGGATATATTGTTGAAGAAGGAGTCGCTATTCCAGTATATAAAGTTGTAGTCCATTCTAATAATCCATTCGGTGCATGGGAAACATTTATTGATGCGGAAAACGGAAAGTTAATTAAAAAGATCGATATAAACCGAAAAGCAGAAGGAACTGGGAAAGTATTTTTACCTAATCCGGTCGTATCAAGTGGTAGTTTAGCAGGATTAAAGGATAATAATGATGCAGATTCTACAGCGTTAAATAATCAACTAAAAACAGTTACTTTAAAAGGTCTAGATGGTACAGGATTTTTAATTGGTGAGTATGTAACAATTTCTTCAAAAGCGAAGACGAAATCTACAAACTTACAATTTAACTTTACACGTGCAAATGATAGTTTTGAAGATGTTATGTCGTATTATCATATTGATACATTACAACGGTATATTCAAGGATTAGGCTTTAAAAATATTAATAATCGTTCGATTAAAGTGAATGTAAATGGTACAACTGATGATAATTCATTCTATTCACCATCAACGAAAGCTTTAACTTTCGGTACTGGTGGAGTAGATGATGCGGAAGATGCAGGCATTATCGCGCATGAATACGGGCATTCAATTCAAGATAATCAAGTGCCTGGATTCGGAAGTTCACCAGAAGGTGGAGCGATGGGAGAAGGGTTTGGAGACTTCTTAGGTGCTACTTATGAAGATGCAGTGTCGACAACAGGTTACGGAAAAGCATGTGTTGGAGAATGGGATGCGACTGCTTACTCTAGTTCAGATCCGACATGCTTACGCCGATTAGATAATAATAAAGTATATCCGAAAGATATTACGAATGAAGTACATGATGATGGGGAAATTTGGGCTCAAGGTCAATATGAAATGGCGCAAGCTTTTGGGCGTGATGTAGCAACAAAAATTATTTTACAATCACATTGGTCATTAACGCCAAATGCTAAATTCCGTGATGGTGCAAAAGCAATTAAGCAAGCGGATGCTCTTTTATACGGCGGACAACACGCAGCTGAAATTGATCGAATTTGGACAGCGAGAGGAATTAGTACGAATTAATATAAAACGTCGTGGCATTTATAAGCCACGACGTTTTTAATTTGTTCAAGGACTGGTACTAGTAAATTAAATTATATCAGTGATAATATAAATTTATTGGCGATTCATTTCATACACTAACGATTCGACAAAATTACTATTTTTCTTCTTTAAAAACAAAATGCTCTTTAAACTTTCTAGCTTCAACTTTTTGACCGTTTCGCATAGAGCGGAAAGGATGTTCTTGCCACGTAATGATAACGTTAACCTCATCTGCTTTTGTAGAAACTGGGAAGTTAGCGTGTTCAAATCCAGTTTTTCCACTTGCTAAACGACTTTCCTTTAGGGAAAAGAGTTCATATTTCGTTTTTGTATTTGGCTCGTTGCGGAAGACTTCAACTTGTACGTTATACACTTCGCTTTTTCCGATATTTTTTACAGAGAAATGATATGTTTGAAATACACCTTTTTTAGGTTGCAACAATTTTTCACTCGTTTTTTTCACTTCATCAATATTCACTTGCCATTGATCAGAATTTTGAGAGATTGGTAAAGATTTTGGTGAATATGCGTACGTTTCATTTACTACAATTAGGCAAAACAAAAGGAAGAAGAAACTAAGTGCTTTTTTCATATACACACCTCGCTATAAAATTTTTTATTAATATGCGTAAATAGAATGGGGATTATGTAATAAAATGGAAGTCGGGTGGTGATTTGATTCGAATACATTTAAAGAAACTTGAAGAAGTAGTAGGCGGTGAAGGGTTACAAGATTCATTTCATCATATAGAGATGCATGGCGTCTGCATTAATTCCAAAAAGATTAAAGAAGGAAATTTGTTCGTTCCAATTATTAGGGTGAAAAATGGACATGATTATGTGAAAGAGGCAATGGATAACGGAGCTGTAGCTTCGTTATGGAAAAAGTCTTACGGAATTCCGCCAAAAGGGATGCCGATTATATTTGTAGATGACACTTTGGCTGCCTTACAACAATTGGCATGTTATTACCGGAATGAGTCAAACGTGAAAGTAATCGGTATTACAGGTAGTAACGGAAAGACAACAGTGAAAGATATAATAGGTGCAATTTTAAATTCTACTTATAAAGTGCATAAAACGCAGGGGAATTTAAATAGTCAATTTGGTTTGCCGCTAACGATTTTAGAAATGAAACAGGTACAGAGTTTTTAATACTAGAAATGGGGATGAGTGAAACAGGACAAATTCGAAACTTATCACAAATAGCGCAGCCGGATGTAGCGATAATTACAATGATTGGGCAGTCTCATTTAGAAACGTTAGGATCAAGAGAAGTGATTGCGAAGGCGAAATTAGAAGTGATAGACGGATTAAAAGATGAAGGAATGTTCTTATATAATGGTGATGAGTCATTACTTTCTCGAAATAATAATATGCCAGGTATAGAATGTAAGTCATTTGGTGAAAAAAGTACAAATGATTTCTATCCCAATAATGTACAATTAGATGAATATGGTGTTCACTTTAAATTAAATGATTCAAAAAAAGTACAGTATGATGTTCCTTTACATGGAAAGCATAATATTTTAAATGCGATCGTTGGAATCGCCGTAGGACAATTTTATAATGTCCCTACAGAAAAAATACAAGAAGCATTGCAGCAAATAAATATTACTCATATGCGTTTTCAGTTTCTAACCGCTAAAACAGGTTTTACGATTATTAACGATGCATGGAATGCCAGTCCATCTTCAATGAAGGCTGCAATTGAAACGTTAGAGAAATCAAATGCTTATGAGAAAAAAATCATAGTAGTTGGGGATATGTTGGAGTTAGGGAAGGAAGCTGAAACATATCATAGAGAAATTGGTAAAATGTTAAATCAAGAGAATATTTCATATGTGTTTACTTATGGAGAGATGGCAGAAATAGTGGCGGAAGAAGCGATGAAGATATATGCCACAGGACAAGTGCAGTCATATAATAATAAAGCTAAAATAGCAGAGGAAGTATTGAAAATTATAACAAAAAAGGATGTCGTATTATTGAAAGGCTCTCGTGGAATGGCTTTAGAGGAGATTGTGCAAAAATGGATGTAAAAAATCAAAATATATTTTAAAAAGGCTTGCGTTTTATAAAGTAAAGAGATAGAATACTCTGTAAATATAAAAAGTGATGATTAGGAAAAGTACATGATGCATGGGTCTACAGAGAGCAATCGGTTGCTGGGAAGATTGCGATACCGCATGATGGAAAGACACCTGTGAGTGTTGCTTTGAACGTGATAATTAGTAAAAGCAAACGGTACCTACCGTTATCAGGGCTAAGATGGTCATTATGACAATTTGGGTGGTACCGCGGAAAAATCCGTCCCTATTTATAGGGGCGGATTTTTGTATTCTTTGGAAGGAGGTGAGTGACCGTGGATGATGACGATGACAACAATAATGTAAATAAATATAAAATTATTGGAGGGAAATATAATGGATCAAATAATGAAGCGTTCACTCACACGAGAATGTACGGAGTATAGCGGAAAGATTGTATTACTACAAGGGTGGGTAAAAAAGATTCGTCATCTAGGTAATGTTAGTTTTTTATTATTAAGGGATCGTACCGGAGTTGTTCAATGTGTATTAGAAAACGAGTTAGCTGGATATAGAGTTGATGTTGAAAGTGTCGTCCAAGTAATTGGTGAAATAGTAACGACAACGAAAACAGAATTAGGGGTTGAAGTACTTGCTCATGAAGTGAAAGTATTAAATGGTGCAGAACCACTTCCATTTGAAATAAATAAAAAGAAGTTACAGGTTGGCTTAGATCAACTGTTGAATGAGCGGGTATTATCATTAAGACATGAGCGAATCGCTGCGATTTTTAAAGTGAAATCTACACTCGTTCAAAGCTTTAGTGAATTTCTAATAGAGAACGATTTCACACGTGTATTTACTCCGAAAATTGTCTCGCAAGGGGCAGAAGGAGGAGCAAATGTTTTTAAGCTTCCATATTTCCAAAAAGAAGCGTATTTAGCTCAATCACCACAATTTTATAAACAAATGATGGTAGCAGGAGGGCTCGAGCGTGTTTTTGAAATTGCACCTGTATACAGAGCGGAACATCACAACTCCTCCCGTCATTTGAATGAATATATATCGTTAGACGTAGAGCTTGGATTTATTCATGATTTTCATGAAGTGATGCAATTAGAAACTGATGTTTTACGATATATGTTTCAGCAAGTAGCAAAAAACTGCGAAAAAGAACTACAACTATTACAAATAGAAGTGCCTGTCATTACTGAAATACCTAAAATCACATTGTTAGAAGCTCAAGAAATTTTGAAAAATAAGTACCGGAAAGAATCGCCGATGGGGGATTTAGATACAGAAGGTGAAAAGTTACTAGGGAAATATGTGAAGGAAACATATGATAGTGAATTTGTCTTTATTACACATTATCCGAAAGAAGCGCGACCGATGTATACAATGCCAAATAAGGAGAACGAAGCCATAACGGATTCATTTGACCTATTATATAAAGGATTAGAAATAACTTCAGGTGCACAGCGTATTCATAATCATGAAATGTTACTCGCATCTTTTAAAGAAAAAGGATTACATCCAGAGAAATTTCAATCTTATTTAGATACATTCCGATACGGTTGTCCACCACATGGTGGTTTTGGGATAGGATTAGAAAGGGTTGTGTATCGACTTTTAGAATTATCCAACGTGAGGGAAGCGAGTGCTTTTCCGAGAGATTGTACACGTCTTATACCATAAAAAGAATCTTCGCGATTATCGCGAAGATTCTTTTTTAATGTTCTTTTATTTTTACATTGAAAGTTTATAAAAAACCTTTTCGACAAAAAAATAATATATACCTTGACAGTAACAAATATAACCGATATACTTCATATTAATTTCAAAAGAAAATATATTCTAAATATTAAAATGTGTTGAATAGGAGTAGTAAGGTCATGTATTTGTGCAGAGAGCTATGGGTTGGTGCGACATAGTCAAATGACATCCTGAACTCGCCTAGGAGCAGTAAGGTGGAACAGAATTACATTCTTAGTAAATCTTAACGGTTAACCTTCGATATTAGGTTTGTAATCAAACGATTACTACTAAGGTGGATTCATAATGGAATCAATAAGGGTGGTACCGCGTTAAGCAAATGGCTTAGCGTCTCTTTATATAAAGAGATGCTGAGCCATTTTTTATTTTATAGAAAAAGAAATGGAGGGTTTATTCGGATAGGTATATAAAATTTATTTATTTATATAAAAAGATTTAAATAGGAGGAAAATAAGATGAAACAGACGGAGCAATGGACTTCGAAATTAGGATTTATAATGGCTGCAGCAGGATCAGCAATTGGACTAGGCGCAATATGGAAGTTTCCTTATATTGCTGGAAAGAGTGGGGGAGGAGCTTTTTTTTTAATTTTTATATTATTTACTGTATTAATTGGTCTCCCGCTATTAATAGCTGAATTTATGATTGGACGCAGTACACAGAAACAAGCAGTTGGAGCATTTAAAAGTATCGCACCAAATACAGGCTGGCACTGGATAGGACGCCTTGGCGTTGGAACTTGTTTTATACTACTTTCGTTTTATAGTGTTGTAGGCGGATGGGTATTAATTTATTTATTCAGAGGAGTAACTGGACAACTTATTACTCCAGGACAAAATTATAGTGCATTATTCACAGAAACAATTGGAAATCCGGTTTGGGCTATTACTGGACATTTCGCTTTTATGTTCATTACGATATGGGTTGTATCAAAAGGTGTACAAAACGGAATTGAAAAAGCAAGTAAATATATGCTACCAGCATTGTTCGTTTTATTTGTCGCCCTTATTATTCGTTCATTAACACTTGATAATGCGATGCAAGGTGTGAAGTTTTTCTTACAACCAGATTTCTCAAAGATTACTTCAGAAAGTATTTTGTTCGCAATGGGCCAATCATTCTTTGCGATTAGTATCGGAATATCAATTATGGTTACGTATAGTTCCTATTTAAATAAAAAAGAAAGTTTACCAAAATCAGCAGTTACGATTGTTGGGTTAAATTTATTTGTTTCTTTATTTGCGGGTCTTGCTATTTTTCCAGCAGTATTTTCATTAGGAATGGAGCCGACGGAGGGGCCTGGATTACTATTTATCGTATTACCATCTGTATTTAGTCAAATTCCATTCGGCGGATTGTTCTTAACCGTATTTCTTGCGCTATTTACATTTGCCACATTAACATCGGCATTTTCTCTACTAGAGACGGTTGTTTCAGCATTAGCAAATGGTGAGCAAGAAAGAAGAAACAAACTATCATGGATTATCGGTTTTTGTATTTTCCTAGTAGGTATTCCATCAGTACTTTCATTTGGCATATGGAGTGATATTACAATCTTTGGTAAAAATATTTTTGATGCAGTAGACTTCTTATCTAGTAATATATTAATGCCACTTGGAGCACTATTTATTAGTATTTTCGTATCATTCAAAATGGAAAAGAAAGTGTTAGAAGCAGAATTTTTCGTAGGTGGAAATTACGGAAAGAAAGTATTTACTACCTGGGTATTTTTACTTCGATTTATAGCTCCACTTGCAATAATTATCGTCTTTTTAAATGTAATAGGGATTATTTAAGGTTAAATGTTATAATATTCAGTAAAAAAAGAAGGTGATGATAATAAAAATTAATTTGATTGAAGTTGGGAAATACATGAACATTAGAGGAAAAAAGCTATACGTTGAAACACATGGAAGTCCTAAAAATAAACCAATATTATATTTGCACGGTGGACCAGGAGAGAGTTGCTATGATTTTTCATTTCATCAAGCGGAACGATTAAAAGATTCCTTATATGTAATTATGATAGATCAAAGAGGAGTTTGTCGATCAGAAGGAATTACTGAGGAAGAACCTTTTGGATTAAATGATTTAGTTGAAGACTGTGAAGAACTAAGAAAAGTATTGCAAATTGAGAAATGGTCTGTAATAGGACACTCTTTCGGTGGATATTTAGCATTGTTATATGCGGCGACATATCCAAATTCAATAGAGAAAATAATATTTGAAGGTCCGACTTTCGATTTTGCATTAACAAGTAGGGCTTTACTACAAAAGACAGGGATTTTATTAAAAAAGTATGGAAAAGAATTAGCGGCAGAAGAGTGCTTTGCTTATTCATCTAGTAATGCTAGTTCAGAAGAGTTGCTAGAAGCTTACATAAGATTAAGCGATGAATTAGAAGAAAAAAGAATGGAGATTTATGAAAATAAGGAGGTTAAAACTGACTATAGTTTATATAGTGATGAAGAGTGGGAAGAATTTTCAAAGCGTTCCGAAATCCATTTTGATAGATTAAAAGCAGAAAGAGCATTTCATACGTCATTATTATCAAAAATAAAAGATGTAGAAAATCCAATGTTATTAATTGTAGGAAAATATGATGTAGTAACGTGTGAAAAACAAATTGAAACATTTAATAAAGATGCTCTAAATGGGAAGTGTATTATATTCGAAGAGAGTGGTCATACACCACACTATGAAGAAGTGGATCGATTCGCTGAAACAGTCATTCATTTTTTGAATTGAAAAAGTAAAGGGTGCTTCTAATAATGAGAAGCACCCTCTTTAAATTTCTGGATAAGTGATTGTAATGTTGGGCCATTTGCTTTGCCAATTCTTTTTCATAACTCTTTTTTTGTACATATGTATTCGTTCTTTCGTTTCAAGAAAATGAAGTGTAGGTTTCACTTGTAATGAAAGCACATCTTCAATTCCGCACGGGGATGTTAATATGACATTATTCTTCGCGTCTAATGTAACACCAAGTGCGGTTGCTGTTTCAGGAAATTTAGAAATAGCATCAACAGCAGAAGAATATGGTGGCATGTTATTCACCACATGCATACGAGCTTGATTCTTAACCGACCAAGGGATAGAATCATTCAAATTTGTCAGTTCCTTTTCTAATGATTGTTCGTATGACTCATCTTTATGTAATGGATCAAAATAAATAACATCGACGTCTGGTGTAGCCGTTCTTGTTTCGTAGTTATGTAATGTATCCCAAATTTTAGAACGAACAAATCCGGCACAAATCCACCAATCAGGTAGTTTGAGAGATTTAGCTGTATGTAGTACGTCCATCATCCACTTATCATTTTGTATCATTTGAATAATGTCTTGCTCTGTTTTTATAGTCATTTGATATTTCACCTGCTTTTTTAGAGAGTGAATTAATGCATCAGTTCAATAATCCATAAAATCCAGTAAGCACCTGGTACGAACAACAGTTGTGCGAGTAAAGTACCGAGAAGTCTAGATATCATTAGCCAACCATACATTTTACTCATAGATTCAGCACCATTTTCTGATTGTAAAGCTCGCTCTGTTAATAGAGCAATGCGTGGGTCGAGCAATACTGTTAATAAAATAGTAGCAAAACCATTCACAAGACCAGAAGCTGTACTTGCATTTGTTGCGTAATCTGGATTTAGAAAAGAAGCGTAAAGGGCTGAAAGAACACCCGCTGTATAAATTGCGGTAGCAAACATGTTAATAAGCATAATACGTTTTGGAATACCACCGATACGCAGTCTATGAACCATTTCTAATTTTGGAAAGCGTACATATTTTTTTGTGTACTTTAATTTTTGAATGTTATTTGTTTTCATCATTCGAATGAATGAACCGTCTGTTTCAAAGTTTCGAATGACATATCCAAATAGTTTTGTCAAAGTTGGATAAAGAATAATCGCAAGTAATGTACCGACAGAAGCAGATAATAGTACAAGTCGTATAGTATGCTCTAAATTAATAGAAGCATCTCGTTTTGCTTCATCGACAATCCCGCCAATTAAAAAGGCTTGTAGTAAATTTGATGTTCTTGAAATAAGTAATACCATTCCTACGACAGATAAGGCAACGACAATCTTTTTTAAACGAACACCAGCTAATCGAATACTATATGAACTTGTTTCGACTGCGTGGATGACAATTGTGAAAGCCATTATAAAAATTAGCGTAATTGACATTTGTTTCACCAGTTTCTATTGAATTAATTGTAACTTTTTTACTTTATCATATCTATCCGTATTTTGTAACTGAAACTATGTAACATAGAAAAAATAATTTTTTGAAAAGATAAATAATGATAGTATAGTAGAGGTGGAGTAGTAAAAAACCTTCAGTATTACATTTAAAGTAGGATGAGTGGGGGATTAAATATGTATACAACATTTTTATTTGATTTAGACGGAACATTAACTGATCCGAAAGAAGGAATTATTAATTCTGCTTTATATGCGTTAAATAAGATGGGGATTGAAGAAGGGAATATAAGTGAGTTAGATTCATTTATCGGCCCACCAATACAACAATCTTTTGTAGATAGATATAATATGAATGAAATAGAAGTAGAACGAGCGGTGTTTTATTTTCGGGAATATTTAAAGCGAAGTGGTTTATTAGAGAATAAAGTATACGATGGAATTCCAATCCTATTGCAAGAATTAAAGGATGCTGGCAATCGTTTGTTTGTAGCAACTTCAAAGCCTACTGTATTTGCGAAACAAGTAATAGAGCACTTTCAGTTAACATCTTTTTTTGAAGAGATTGTTGGGAGTGATTTAGATGGGACAAGAATAAAAAAGGAAGAAATAATTGCTCATATTTTACAAACAAATGAAGAACTTCAAAAAGAAGAAATGGTGATGATTGGTGATAGAAAGCATGACGTAATCGGTGCGAGCAGTAACGGAATTGCTTCAATAGGTGTATTGTATGGATATGGTAATGAGAATGAATTGAGTGATGCTAGGGCAATTCATATAGTGAAAGATGTCGAAGAGTTACAAAGCTTCTGTATAGAGAATAGTACGATAAAACTATAGAAATAGAACCTAGAAATCCCTTTATAACATATGACGATGAAAGCGTTTTTGTTTAAAGGGATTTTACATATGTAATCGAATACTTATAATTAGACATTTTTAGCATGAAAAATTTGTAATAAAAAGAGGAGGAATGTCATGAGAAAAAAGGGCTCGAAATACGAGTGAAAGTCCGTCGTTAAAAGATTGAATTTTCAGTTTAAAAGGAGGGTTATAATTGGAGCTAGTTATTATTTTATTAGCACTTAGTTTACTCATGTTTGTAGCATATAAAGGATTTTCTGTAATATTATTCGCACCGATTTTTGCATTATTTGCGGTATTTTTAACAGAGCCTAGTTTTGTATTACCTTTCTTTTCTAATATTTTTATGGAGAAAATGGTAGGATTTATTAAACTATATTTCCCTGTATTTTTACTTGGAGCAATATTTGGGAAAGTAGTAGAAATGTCAGGAATCGCTGATTCCATCGCAAAGACGATTGTAGAGTTAGTTGGAGAAAAACGTACAATTTTAGCGATTGTTTTAATGGGAGCTATTTTAACGTATAGCGGTGTTAGTGTGTATGTAGTGGTGTTCGCTATATTTCCGTTTGCGGCTAAGTTGTTTCGACAAGCGGATATTCCGAAGCGTTTAATCCCCGGCACAATCGTTCTTGGAGCAGCAACATTTACAATGGATGCGCTTCCTGGATCACCACAAATTCAAAATGTAATACCTACAACTTTTTTTAAAACTGATATTTATGCAGCGCCGATACTTGGTATTTTAGGAGCAATTTTTGTTTTAACGTTAGGTTTACTTTATTTAGAGAGTAGGCGTAAGAAGGCAAAAGCAGCAGGAGAAGGGTATTTTGGTTTTAACGATGGGAATTCTGAAATGGCAGCATCTTTGCAATTAGAACAAAAAGATATGCCGATATTAAGCAGTATTGAAATTACAAGAGTACAGCAAGTAATTGCGTTTGTACCACTTATTTTAGTAGGTGTAATGAATAGAGTTTTCACAATCATG
The DNA here is from genome assembly GCF_042728695.1 of Bacillus sp. NPDC060175. Lineage (NCBI taxonomy): Bacteria > Bacillati > Bacillota > Bacilli > Caryophanales > Bacillaceae > Bacillus > Bacillus sp. NPDC060175. The sequence continues at coordinate 10,575 of NZ_JBHWYR010000061.1, read as the reverse complement.
ATACCAAAGTGGTATCCGAATGGCTTTGATTTCTCAGCTATTGGTATGAAAACATTTGGAAAAGTTGAATTAAGTGCGGTAGTTGGGATTTGGTCTGTAGAATTGGCACTTATTATAGGGATTTTATCAACGCTATTATTATATTGGAAACGAGTAGTAACTGGATTTCAAGCTGGATTGAATACGAGTATTGGTGGAGCGCTACTTGCAACAATGAATACAGGAGCTGAATTTGGATTTGGTGGTGTTATTGCAGCACTTCCAGGATTTGCAATTATGAGAGATAGCATCTCTGCAACTTTCACGAATCCATTAGTAAATGGGGCAGTAACAACGAATATTTTGGCTGGTATTACTGGATCAGCATCAGGAGGAATGGGGATTGTTTTAAGTGCGATGGGGGATAAATTTATTGCAGCGGCCAATCAATATGATATTCCATTAGAAGTCATGCACCGCATTGTATCAATGGCATCAGGTGGAATGGATACATTACCACATAATGGTGCAATTATTACTATTCTAACGGTAACAGGATTAACACATAAACAGTCATATAAAGATATATTTGCTATTACAATTTTGAAAACGGTTGCTGTATTTTTAGTTATCGCATTCTATACTCTTACAGGAATTTATTAAAAATAGATACTATATGGATTGTAAAGATTTATTAAGTTGATATTTTTTAGACTAAAATATTAATTAGGGTAAGAAGGGGTGGAGTACTTGCAAGAAGTTGCTGAGTTTCGGATGCCGAAGTCTGTATTATATGGGAGAAATTCGTTTGAAAAACTAGGGGATCAATCAAGAAAGTTAGGGAAAAGGGCTTTTATTGTAAGTGATACAATGATGGAGAGTCTGGGTTATGTTGAAAGATGTGTAGATCACTTAAATGCGAAAGGGATTACTGTTATTACGTACAATGAAGTAAACACTGAGCCTACAAATTTACACGTATTAGAAGCGTTAGCTATTTGTAAAGAAGGAAAATGCGATTTTATCATAGGTATTGGCGGAGGAAGCTGTATTGATGCTGCAAAAGCAGTAGCGGTGTTACATACTAATGGTGGAGCAATTGAATATTACGTTCAAAAAGATATTGAAATAGAAAATGATCCACTACCACTCATTGCAATTCCAACAACTTCAGGTACTGGATCAGAAGTAACAAGTGTAGCAGTAATTACGAATAAAAAAACAGATGTAAAAATGATGATAAAACATCCAAGCTTTACCCCTCATGTTGCGATAATAGACCCAATTTTTACAAGTTCGGTACCACCTCATATTACGGCAGCGACAGGTATAGATGCATTATGCCATGCAATTGAAGCTTATATTTCTAAAGTTTCACAACCTCTTACAGATGTTCTTGCTCTTTCAGCTATTGAAAGTATTATGAAATATTTACGTATTGCATATGAAGATGGAGATAATATGGAAGCAAGGGAAGCAATGATGATCGCTTCATTACAAGCTGGAATTGCATTCTCAAATGCATCAGTTACGTTAGTTCATGGTATGTCAAGGCCAGTAGGTGCACTATTTCATGTACCGCATGGTATATCGAACGCCATACTATTACCTACAGTTTTAGAGTTCACAAAAACAAGTGCAGTGAAAAGGTTAGCCGAGATTGGACGCAATTTAAACAAAGATCTCTACTCATATTCTGAGGAAGAAGTAGCGAATTACACGCTTGCTGAAATAAAGAAACTTTGTTTTGATCTTTGTATTCCAAATTTAAAAGAATATGGAATTGATGAAATTGAGTTTGAAAATGCTATTTCTAAAATGGCCTCGGATGCAATTGAAAGTGGTAGCCCAGGAAATAATCCGCGAGTTCCTTCTTATAATGAAATTAAACAGTTGTATCGAGAATGTTTTAATTATCAATATGAAGATTCTATAAAAACATTAGGGGGTTAATTTCAGAATATTCTTATAAAATTTCCTTGGAAATAGTTAAAACAAGACTTTATATTATAAATTTAAAGTCTTGTTTTATTGTGTATAATATACATAATAAAACATTGTTATTAGTTTAGAAAAAAGCTTAGGTAGGTGTTGGTTATATGAAAACGATAGGGCTTATAGGTGGTATGAGTTGGGAATCAACTTCGGAATATTATCGAATTTTAAATGAAGAGATAAAAAGTAGATTAGGAGGATTACACTCAGCAAAATGTTTGATTAATAGTATAGATTTTGAAGAGATTGAACGATTCCAGTCTAACGGGGATTGGGATGGAGCAGGAGAAGTATTAGGGAATGCGGCGTATTCATTGCAGAATGGAGGAGCAGACTTTATAATCATTTGCACAAATACAATGCATAAAGTAGTGGAGAAAATAAAGGAGAATATTAACATTCCCGTATTACATATTGCTGATACTACTGCAAAAGAAATTAAAAGAAAAGGTATTCAAACGATTGGTCTACTTGGAACAAAATATACAATGGAGCAAGATTTTTATAAGTTACGCATAGAAGAGAATCATATAAAAGTAATGGTTCCATCAAAAAAGGATAGAGATAAGATAAACGAAGTAATATATACAGAATTGTGTTTAGGAAAGATAACATCTCAATCTAGAGAGTATTATAAAAGAGTTATAGAAGAGCTAGTACAAGAAGGGGCACAAGGAATCATATTAGGTTGTACAGAAATAGGATTATTAATAAAGTAGGAAGACGTATCAATACCGATATTTGACACAACTCATATACATGCAATTGAAGCGGTTAATTTCGCTTTACAAAATAGATTATAATTATATTATGTAACCTAATTCATGTTTGTGGAAAACATTCAGAAAATATTTTATAATGTAAGTGGTTACATTTAAGGGGGAATGCGTATGTTTTCAGTTCAACCAATCGCATTTGTACATAATGAAAGAAAGGAAATAAAAGATGATGAGTGGGGAGAAGTAAGATCCTATATTACTTTAACTGAAATGTATACAGAGGAAAGTATAAAAGGGATTGAAGATTTCTCTCATATTGAAGTTGTTTTTTATTTTCATAAAGTAACTGATGAACAAATTCAATATTTTGCTAGACATCCTAGAAATAATAATGATTATCCTAAAGTAGGCATTTTTGCACAGCGCGGGAAAAATCGTCCGAATCGCATAGGAGCAACAATTGTAAAGGTGATCAAAAGAGAAGGTAAATCAATTATTGTTGAGGGGTTAGATGCTATTGATGGCACCCCTATATTGGATATAAAGCCGATAATGAAAGAATTTATGCCGAAAGAAGAAATTCTACAGCCTAAATGGGCAACGGATATAATGAGACAGTATTGGAAGGGGAATGGAGTAAAATGAGAATATATGAGGCAACAATTGCAGATTTAGATGGACTAGCATCAGTTTTTAATAACTATCGTATGTTTTATAGACAAGATTCCGATATAGAAGGAGCAAAAGCATTTTTGCGAAATCGAATTGAGAGAAAAGAATCAGTTATTTTCGTGGCAGTTGAAGACGGTGAATATATTGGATTCACACAATTATATCCATCATTTTCTTCTATTTCGATGAAAGAATTATGGATATTAAATGATCTGTTTGTACAAGCCACTAAGCGCGGAGCAGGAACAGGTAAAAAATTATTAGAAGCTGCTAAAGAATTTGCATTAGAAAATGGTGCAAAAGGTGTGAAATTACAAACGGAGATTGATAATTTATCAGCACAGCGATTATACGCTGAAAATGGTTATTTGAGAGATAATCGTTATTTCCATTATGAATTAACGTTTTAAAAAAATATAAGATTAAAAAAGACGTTTTCATTGTGAAAACGTCTTTTTTAATTTGTATTATAGTTGATTTAAAACCCAATTTGTAGCATCTTCAAAGTTTTCTGCAATGTAGTTTGGTTCAATATGTGCCCATTTGTCCCGGTACGTATGTAAAGCATCATATCCAGCGCCTGTTCGAACTAATATCGTTGTCGCATGTACTGTTGCTCCTGCAACGATATCAGTCCAGCGATCACCAATTACAGCACATTTTGTTAAATCAAGCCCGTGTTTTTCAGCTGCTTGCAGCAGCATACCTGTACTTGGTTTACGGCATTCACAACCATCACCGTGCTTGTGAGGACATATGTAAATATCATCAAAGCCGAAACCTTTTAATTCTTGTGTAAAATCAGCTACAGTTGCTATCCCATCTGCGATACCTGGTTGATTTGTGAAAGAGAAAATTTTTATATTTTGAGCTTTTAGTTTTTGCAGAGCTACTTTTGTAAAGGGGAATAAGGTAAAAGATCCAGGATAATGTATTGTAGTGTCGCCGCCAATTGTACCGTCACGATCAATGAAAATTGCTTCGATGTTTGTCATAGTTTTAGTCCTTTCAATTAAAAAGTAGTTTAAAAATGTTTTACAAATCGATATCCATTTACTTCATATCCTAATTTTTTGTAAAAAGGATGTGCTTCTAATCTATTTGTTCCACTGACTAGCCATGTGCCGATACAATTATGCGTCTTTGCTAATTGCTCCGCATAATCCATTAATATTTGTCCAATGCCTTTCCGCCGTATTGTAGAATCAACACTAATAATTGAAATCTCTCCATAACGAGTTACATCTTCTAAATTTTCACGTATACGAAATCCAAGTAATCCAAATATAGTTTTTTCTTCCTCATAAACATATAAAAAATCAAACGGACTCATTTGTACGAATTGCAATCGGTTGTTCATATCTTCATAGGAAATAGAGGAACCTTTTAATTCTTTTGTTAAAGAACAAAGTGCATCTATATCGTCTATCGTAGCTTCACGAATTTGAAAAGACATATTATTCACTCCAATAAAATGTAATCAACATTTAATATTCTGTTAAAAAATATTTTTTCCTGCTATGAAAATAAATATTTTATAATGATATATAGATAGCTATATGTTATTCTTTTCCTTGATTGTATTGGAAATGGAAAGAAGGGGAACGTATGTTGAAGGTGAATATCCGCTCAGCCGGATATGAAATTGGTGAAAAGACAGTTCATGATATTGCATTTGCAATTGAAAAAGGCGAGTTAGTGGCTCTTATTGGTGCAAATGGCGCAGGAAAGAGTACGACAATTAAATCGATACTCGGTTTGCTTGTCAATACGGATGGTGAAATCTCGTTTGGTGAAAAGAAAAATCCATATGCATATGTACCGGAGCATCCCACTTATTATGATTATTTAACTTTATGGGAGCATATTGAATTGTTAATGGCTGCCCGTGGAAATGAAGAGGGAAATTGGGAGGACAAAGCAAGGGAATTATTACATACGTTTCGAATGGAAAAACATATACACGAATACATATCAAAGTTTTCAAAAGGTATGAAACAAAAATCGATGCTAATATTAGCATTTTTAACAGAGCCAGATTTCTATATTATTGATGAGCCTTTTATCGGTTTAGATCCAGTAGCCACGAAAGACTTTTTGAATTACTTATATAAAGAAAAAGAGCGAGGAGCAGGTATATTACTTTGTACGCACGTGCTGGATACAGCTGAAAGAATTTGTGAAAGATTTTTACTCATTTCGCAAGGTACATTAGTTGCAGATGGGCATTTAGAGGCGATCCAATCGTTAGCAGAAATGCCAGGAAGTACACTGTTAGATTGTTTCGATGCAATTGTAAGGCGGGAACAAAATGATTAAACAACAGTTTAATAAAAGGTTACGTCATGAATTGCAAAGAAAATGGAAAGCGATTCGTTCTGTAACAGATTGGACAGTAGCATTATATATTGTTATTCCCGCACTTATATTTATTGTAATGTATTATCGTTCATTATGGGTAAAAGAACTATCAATGGAAGAGACCGTTTATTTTGGATTAGGTTTACTTGCATTTTACTTTGTTACATTTTCAAGAGGAGTTCGCTCATTTTTTGAACAAGCAGATAGCTTATTTTTAATTTCGTACCCAAATCATATGCGAAGATTAATGAAGCTTGGAATGATATATACGTTAATTCGGATTGCAATAACGAACGCAATTGTAGTATTCATTATGTTGCCTATATTGATGAAAAGTATGGGAGCGACAATTATACAAATCGTACTGTTCTGGATTTTCTTTACTGTTTTTCGATTTATGCTATCTTTGTTGACGAGATTCATAAATGTACGTGTGGGGAAACGATGGGTTTTATTGATTATAAAAGATGTTATATTTTCTTTTAGTTTGATTTTTTTTGGAATCAGTGTATTTTTCATTTATAAAAATCCATTGTATTCCATATTATTTATCGGTCTAGCAGCTTTATTTACTATAGTCTTGGTAAAAGAAAAGATGAATTATAAAAATTTCTTTTTTAAAGAAGTTGAGAAAGAAAAAGAAGAAAGTATGCGTTGGACGGTAGGGATTATGCAAGTTGGTGGCCATGCTGCGAAGCCGAGTAGTTCGAATAAAAAACCGTGGATGTTCCCTCGTTCTAAAAAGATATTAGGAAAAAAATCTGATTCGCGTATTGTAGAAGCTTTTTTAAAAGAATTTTTGCGTACAAGTAGTGCTTTAATGTTTTATGTTCAAATTGTATGTATAAGTACTGTAAGTATTATCGTGACTCCGCAGTGGATAACAGCCATTATTCTTGTATTTGCTATAGTTGCTATTTCTCGCTATGCGCGTGATTATTGGAATGAATTTACGAAGAAAATGTTTCTACATTTATATTGTGATGAAGGAGAATTACTATTATTAAGGTGGAAGGCGGATCGTTATTTGCTCCTTCCAGTCGTATTTATGTACGCAACAGTCATCCTCTCACAGTTTTATTTATTGCCAGCAGTAATTATTGGAGTTATTTTTATAGCATTCATTGGTTGGATTGTATTTTTACCATAGAAAAAGAGCCGGAAACGGCTCTTTTTCTAGTCTGTAACACACTGATAAATAAAATATACTAAAAGGAGTATGCTTGCGGCGGAGTACAGGGCATCTAAAGTCATCTGGTCGCCTCCTCATTGTTGTTGTATATATAGTGTATGAAATCTTACAATTTCATATTCAAGTGAAAAATATGTGAACGTTAACAAAATTGTAAAGTGCAAAAATTACAATCATTTTGTATAATAGAAGAAACAGCCGTTATATAAAATATAATGAGTGAAAGGGGAGGGAACATAAATGCCAAATTGGTTTAGAAAAACCTTAGTCGCATTAATTACCGTATTTACATTTGGTTTAGTGACGCCTCCTTCCATATTGCTTGATAATGCCAAAGCTGCGGACAAGCCTACGAGCACAGCTGGGCAACAAAATTTGGAGAGTACGTCCTATACATATGAAGAAGCGAATGACAGGTTAACCACCGATACTTTTATTACTTATGCAATGCAAGAAGCAGAGCAGCAGTCGATGCAAAAGTTTGGAACTAAAATTGGTCCAGTAATTGAAGATGAGTTTAAAGATGTAATATTACCGAAAATTGAAGAGGCAATTGCTGAGCTTGCCAATGATGTACCAGAGGAGTCGTTACAATCATTATCGATTTCTCAGAAACCAGCTGGTGGAAATAATGAAAAGATTTTTCACGTTTACGATACGAAATCTGGAAATGACTTACTGCGATTTCATGTAAGAAGAGATCATCCACCGCAAGATGGTTATTATTTCAATTTCCACTATCATCGTTTTGATGATGGATACTCTGGACATCATGAATTAGGAAATATTTATTGGAATACGAATGTACCGCCAAAATGGCTTTCTTAAAAAGAACAAGAGAAAATCTTGTTCTTTTTTTGTTGATAAAAGGGTAAGACAACTATGCTGTTGAATACCATATGTTTAAGAAAAAGAAGAAAAGGGAGTATGGGGATGCAAAAATATATTGTTTTTGACTTTGATGGCACATTAGTAGATTCACAAAATATATTTGTACCGATCTATAATCAAATTGCTGAAAAGCATGGTTATAAAACAGTAAGGGAAGAAGAAATTGAGCATTTACGTAAATTAACGATGCCAGAGAGATGTAAACAACTCGATGTACCACTGTATAAACTACCGATATTAGCGTTAGAGTTTTATAAATTATATCAACCCGCTATAAAAGATCTCGTTTTGTTCCATGGGATGAAGGATGTATTAGATGAATTACATAAAAAAGGCTACGGGATTGCCGTCATATCATCGAACTCAGAAGAGCATATTCGGGCGTTTTTACACAATAATGGTATCGAAAATATTCAAGAAGTGTATTGTTCTAAAAATTTGTTCGGTAAAGATAAAATGATAAAAAGATTTTTAAAATCAAAAAAAATAACAGAACAAGATATGTTATATGTCGGTGATGAACAGCGAGATGTAGCTGCATGTAAAAAGGCTGGGGTAAACGTAATTTGGGTATCATGGGGATATGATGTCATTGAAACAGTAAAAAAAGATGCACCGGATTATATGGTCAATACGCCAATGGAAATTGTGCAAGTAGTACAGGAGTCGCATTCTTAATATGAATACACATCGAGTTGGTATTCATCATATCGAATTTTTGGTAGCGAATTTAGAGGAATCCATTTCTTTTTACGATACATTGTTTTCAATAATTGGATGGAGAAAATTAAATGAAGTAGAATATAGTACGGGGGAAAGTGAAATATATTTTAAAGAAGTAGATGAGGAAATTGTAAGGACTTTAGGGCCATGACATATTTGTTATCAAGCTATTCATAGAGAAGTAGTTGATGAGGTTGCAGAGTTTCTTGCTATTACGAAAGTGAAGGTTATACGTGGTCCTATTGAAATGAATCATTATTCGGATGGTTATACAATAGACTTTTATGACCCGAATGGGTTTATTATAGAAGTAGCGTATACACCAAATGTAGAAATGTAAGGGGAATAAACATGAAAACAACTACAGCAGGGCAAAACAATATAAAAATATTAAAAGATGCAGCAAATATTGAAGAAATTTCTAAAGGTTTCTCACCTGATAAGAAATATATAATTACGAATGCGAATAATGAAAAATATTTATTGCGGACAGGCGATATAAAAGAGTATGAAAGAAAGAAAATAGAGTTTCAAATTTTATATGAAATGCAAAACCGTAGTGTGCAAGCACAAAAGCCAATTGAAATGAGTTTGTTGGCAGAAGAAGGTTTATGCTATGGCATTTTTTCATATTTAGAAGGGGAAGATGCGAAGAAGCTATTGCCTACGTATTCACCCAAAGAACAATATAATATTGGTATAGAGGCAGGAAAAGATTTAGCAAAAATGCATACATATGAAGCTCCTAAGGATATACTTCCATGGTATGAAAGAGCAATGAAAAAACACCGAAAATATTTAGAGGCATATAAAACATGTGGAATAAAAATAAAAAATGATGATAAAATCATAAAGTTTATAGATGATAATGAAATGTATTTACAAAATCGCCCAAATCGATTTCAACACGATGATTTTCATTTAGAAAATATAATTGTGCGGGATGGGAAGTATGTAGGTGTTGTTGATTTTAATGGATACGACTGGGGCGATCCACTTCATGATTTCGTAAAAATTGCACTATTTGCAAGGGACATTAGTATTCCATATTCAATCGGACAAATAGAAGGATACTTTAATGGGAGAATACCAGAGGAGTTCTGGAAATTATATGCGGTGTACGTTGGCATGACGGTTTTCTCATCAGTTGTCTGGTCCTTACGAGCAGCGCCGCATATGTTAGATGATACGTTAGAACGCCTTACTATAGTTTTAGAGGATCATAAAAACTTTGAGTTATTAAAGCCAATTTGGTTTCAACCAGAAAAGATTGATATGAAATAGAAAAGGTAGGTGTGATTCACATCTACCTTTATTTTTTACCATTCTTCGTTTTGAAGCAGTTGTAATGCTAACTTTAAATCCACATCTTCTTGTATATCAGTAAATTGTACTGGTGTTAGTTCTCCTTGTCTCTCTAGTTTCGCAATTGTCTGTAAATAAGTAGTAGGATCGTCCCATCCTTCCTTATCTATACAGCCTGAATAATCGTGATGAGTAATCGAAACTACTTCTTTAAAAATTTCTGTGTACACAGTTTTTCCTCCTTGTAATTTAATTAGTTGAATAAAAGAATTCTGTGTTATGTATTATCCTTTATTTGGATAGGTGTTTTATTACAAAACATTAGGAACGAGGAATGTTTGTTACCAAGCTATTTATAGGAAATGCGTTGATGAGATAGCAGAGCTTCTTGCTGTTAATAAGGTGAAATTTATCCGTGGTCCTATTGAAATGAATTATTATTCGGATGAGGACTACTCGATTGATTTTTATAACCCGAATGGAATTATATATACACTGAATGTGGGAAGATAAGGAGAAACTTGACGTCTCCATTATAATAAAAAAAGGGGGTGGGTTATTGAAAATCAGGCAAGGCAAATATGAAGAAATAAAATTACGCGATAGAATTCCAGGAATGGTTGAATATATAGAAGATACAATATTACCTACTGGTTTTCACTATTATATTCCTCCTCACTGGCATAGAAGTATTGAAATTAGCCTAGTCGTATATGGAGAAGTTTTCTTGTATGTGAA
>NZ_JBHWYR010000060.1:0-30222 GCF_042728695.1 Bacillus sp. NPDC060175 | reverse complement strand
AACAAGCACAACCCCGTTCTAAATTTAGGACGGGGTTAAATTTATAGCAATAAAGTCATTTAAAAATCTAAGTTTTATTCAAAAAATAGCGTCCTTTTCTAGAATAAAGGAATAGATGTATTTATACAAAAGTGGAATATTTTACAGAATTTCAGAATCCTAATTTTTAGCACCTTACATATTTACGTTTGAATCCCAGTCTTCCTCTATCAAGTTCTTTATGAATACTTTCGTAAGCATTTAGAAAACTGCTTTTCTTGTTGCCCCGTTTTAGTTCTACTATGCCTACTTCCGTTGCGGTTTCAACTGCCTTTTCATGTAGCGGCACATATGAAATCCCCACAGTGTTTAGAAAATTATTCATAGCGGATTTCGTTCGTTCTGGCGCATCGTGAATTGTATTTTTCACAACTTCTAGCATATTGGCAATCTTACCTTCGGAAAATTCATTGTCTTTTCGATTCCCTAAAAGCCAGCAGTAGCAACTCCAGCCCGCTGACATTCTTAGTTCGTCACCACTTGCAATCCATTTATCAGCAACGTCTTGTGCAAAATCTGATTCTGATAAAGTTACTGCCACCACATAATCGGACAGCATATAAAAGTACGCCCCAGCCATCCAATGATCAAAATCCGATTCATTCATAGTTTTTGGGTCTGCAATAATGCCTGCAAAGTACATTGCATCGTAGTTACCTGTGGCATACAGCTCTTCAGCTAAACTTTGATTGATTTTTATTTTCTTTGCGATGGGTTTCATAGCACCTGTAGCTACGCCAAAAAGTGGATTCTTTGCACCATTAGATATGTATATTTTTTTAGTTCGTTCCTTACCGAGAGTTTCAAGATCTTGCATTACTGTTTCAAAATCCATCGTGTTGTACTTCCTTCCTTAATATTAATAATCAATTCGATTATATAAACTAATCATTAGTGAAGATGCTACTCCCCGCTAATGATTAGTTTTTTTATTTAAATGATAATCCCTTATCTTCTAAAGCCGTTCTCAATTTAGGTAAAGATGCTGGCCCTATACCGTGCAGTTTCAAAATTTCTTTTTCACTATACTTTGAAAGTTCTTCTAAAGTATGAATTCCATAATGTTCTAACGCCCTTCTTGCTGGTGCTGAAAGAAGAGAAAGAAAGCCTTCTTTTGGCTTTCTCTCTTTCTCACAGGTTGGGCAAGTTGGACAATCGCTACTTTTGTAGTACTCGTGTCCTTGATCACAAGTTCTTAACGTCGCGATAATCCATAAGCCCTTTCTAAACTCTATTCCCCAATATTTACAACATGATTCCCATCAAAGAAGTATAAACACTTCTCTTTCACAGGATGTTTTAAGCTTTTCTCGAGTGCTTTTGCATATAGTGAAAGCTGTACTTTGTATCGGTCTTCTAAAGTTGGTTTCGCTTGATCAAATCCGCCTGGGAACTTCCCTTCAATCGTATCTGTCTTAAAGTCGATTAAAGTAATTCCATCTTCCTCTTCAATCATGCAGTCGATAACCCCTTGGACAAGTATTGTTTCGCCTTTCTTCCCTTGCCAATCTTGATACGCTTCTTCTGCTGATAGCATCATCGTAAATGGCACTTCACGCTCAACACTTCTCGCCGCTAATACCCTTTTACCTAGGTCACTGTCAAAGAATGAAATTACTTTTTCAATCGCTATTTCTTCAGCTTGTTCAAATGTTAATAGTTCTTTGTTTACCATTCTTGCAATTTGTTCTTGAAGAACTTCAGTCGTAATTGGTTTCTTCAAATCTACATGCTGCATAACGGCATGAACTGCTGTCCCTCGCTCTGCGTATGTTAGCCCTTTTTTCTCCATAAAGCGCGGACGTGTTTTAATTGGTGCACGAAGTTTTTTAATAAAGGCGTTATCGCTACCTTCTTCAGATTGATAATTTCTCTTTATTTCTGTAACAGACTGTTTCGCACGGTGAGATGTCGCGTCCTCATACCCGTATTCCCACATTAATCTGTCGTACACTTCTTCTTTCCGTTCACTTTCTAACGGAACAGCTTTTTTATCGCGAAGCGCTTCTAATAACTCTTGTTTCTCTTCTTGAACTGGTTCTGGTGCAAGTAAATCTTTTCCTTCAACAACTTCTACTTTCCAGCTAGCACTATATTCATAAATTTCGCCTGGAATATTTCCTTGTCCTAATTCAAGAAGCATTTCACTATCACGGTGTCTATATAATGAAGGTGCAATCCAATCTAAATAACATGACGCTCCGGCACGTATATGGTCTGGTAATAACCATTCACTATGCTCTCTTGCATCGAGCCATTTTTCCATTTCTTTATTTGCATCTTTAACCGTTCCAATTAAAATTAACTTCTCTTTTGCACGCGTTAACGCTACGTATAGTACGCGCATTTCTTCCGCAATTAATTCCATCTTCATTTTACGCTTAATCGCTAGTTGCGATAATGTCGTATATTTAATTCGTTTACGAGGATCGATAAATTGTGAACCGAAACCGAAATCTTTATGAAGTAAGAAACGCTTCATTAAATCTTGTGTATTAAAACGGCGACCAAGTCCAGCTACAAATACGACCGGGAACTCTAGGCCTTTACTTTTATGAATCGTCATAATGCGAACAACATCTTCTTGTTCACCGAGAGCTCTCGCCGTTCCCATATCATCTCCGCGTTCTAAAATACGCTCAATAAAGCGTAAGAAGCGGAATAATCCTCTAAACGATGTTGCTTCATATTGTCTTGCGCGGTCATATAGTACGCGTAAGTTTGCCTGCCTTTGCTTTCCGGCTGGTAAACCGCCGACAAAGTCGTAATAGCCTGTCTCACCGTACACTTTCCAAATTAAATCGGAAAGAGATTGTTGTCGCGCAAATTCACGCCACCCTTGCAGTAAGTTATAAAACCACTCTAATTTATCATGCAATTCTTGTTCTTCTTCAAGCGGCGCTCCTTTTAAGAATGAACTCATCACTTCATAAAACGAGCCTTTCTTTCCATGAGCACGAAGCGTTGCAAGTTCTTCGTCATTTAGTCCAACGATCGGTGAACGAAGTACAGCTGCAAGCGGGATATCTTGCATCGGATTATCAATGACGCGGAATACGTTCATCATAATATTTACTTCTGTCGCTTCAAAGTAACCAGTCGCAAGGTCAGCATATACCGGAATTCCTTGTAATTTTAACTCTTCCATAATTTGCGGCGCCCATGGCATGGAGCGAAGTAAAATAACGAAATCACGATATTGCACTGGGCGCATACTATCAGTTTTACGATCATACACTTCATAATCTGAATCAACCATCGCTTTAATACGCTGCGCCATAAGACGAGCTTCAAGCTGCGCTTTTTCTACTTCTGCACCTTCTTCACCGTCTTGCACTTCTTCTTCCATTTGCTGAATACATAATAGCTCTGCCGCTACATCTTCACCTTCTGGATAGCTAGCACCTAGCTTTAATTCAGCGTCAGCATCATAATCGATTTCTCCGACTTCTTCGCCCATAATTTGTTTGAAGATAAAGTTCGTACCTGCTAGCACTTCATGACGGCTACGGAAGTTTTTCGCTAAGTCAATCTTCATTCCGCCGCCCGATCCTTCTTGTGTGAAACGTTTATATTTTCCTAAGAATAAACCAGGCTCTGCTAGTCGGAAACGATAAATTGACTGTTTTACGTCACCAACCATGAACAAGTTCCCTTCACTCTCAGAATCTTTCGTTACGAATTTAATAATTGATTCCTGTACGAAGTTCGTATCTTGATATTCATCGACTAGCACTTCAGCAAATTTATTACGATATTGAAGTGCTACTGCTGACGGCTTCATTTCACCATCTTCACTTTGCTCACTTAAAATTTGCAAACAGAAATGCTCTAAATCTGTGAAATCAACCATTCCTTTATCTCGTTTAATTGCTTGGAAACGCTCTGTAAATACTTTTACAAGCTTCACGAGTTTTTCTAATACGGGATGCATATCTTGAAAATCTCGTAAGAAACTTTCAGGTCTGCGGCTAAATAGCTCTTCTTGTAATTTCTTTACTTCATCTTTCGCTTTATTACGAAGAGAATCTACTTGTTTTACAACATCTTCGTCATAATCACTTTTCTTAATACGCTTTAGCGTTTGCCACGATACATTTTGCATCGCTTCATAAACGCTTGTCCACGACCCACGAGCTGCTGAGGATAACGTTCCAAGTAAAGCTACATCCGCTTGTAACGTTTCAACGCGAGGCGCTGGACCATCAGGAAGCATTGCGAGTTCAGTCGCCTTACGAATATGCTTTTCCGCTGTTTCAAGCTGAAACTTCACATCTTCTAATAAGTAAGAAGCGTACACTAAATCTTCAATCGTCTTTCCTTCCACGTCGTATGCTTCTACTAATTTATCAAGCCACTTCTCCGGGTTTGGATGCGCTCTTGATTCTGTATGAAGCGCTAAAATCATTCGTTGTAAGTCATCGTCACTACGGTCACTCGTATAACGATCAACTAGTTCAAAGAAAATACTATTATCTTCGATTCCATATTCTTCTTCTAATATGTCATCTAGCACTTCTTCTTTTAATAACTCATTTTCTGTTTGGTTCGCAATACGAAAACGAGGATCGACATCAAGCATGTAATAATATCCCCTAATAACTTGTAAACAAAATGAATGAATGGTAGAAATGGAAGCTTTATTTAATAAGCTAAGCTGCTTTCTTATATGCTGTGAACCTGGCCCATCAATTAATACTTTTTCTAACGCCTCCCCAATTCGATTTTTCATTTCTTGCGCCGCTGCATTCGTAAATGTTACAACGAGCAGGCGGTCGACATCGACTGGATTTTCCTCACTTATAATCTTTTTAATAATACGTTCAACTAATACTGCTGTTTTCCCTGATCCAGCTGCTGCTGCGACTAAAATATCACGTCCGTTCGCTACAACCGCTTTCCACTGGTCATCTGTCCATTGACTACCTTCTGGTTTCTGAGGCCAATTTTCTATCATTCTCCGCCAACCTCCTCTCTAATTTTCTCCATTGCTTCGCTATCTTTCATATCTTTTAACGTACGGAATTGGTTATCTTCAAGTGATTCATCAAACTGACAAACAGATTTAAAGTTACAGAACGTACATGCCGCTTTATTCCCCTTTTTGTAAGGAGCAATATCGATAACACCTTCTGTTATGTCTTTTCCGATATTTTCAAAAGAGTGGTGCACATATTTTTGAAGTACGTTAAACTCTTGTTCACTTGCAATGCTAGAACGCGCACTAAAACTACCATCTTTTTTCAGACCAGCAGAAATAATATCAGAGCTTCCTGTTGAAAGTTTATTATCCATTAAACGAACAACGTCAGCATCTCCTAGTACGAGCCCTTTCATTTTAAATTTCTTTAAAATTTCTTTCTCAATTTCTTCTTCAGATGCATCGCCTTTCATCTCAACAATCGGGTTATGAATATGGAAATACAATACACCCGCCGGTGATGCAGTACTACCCTTTTTCATCCACGTATGTGCATTTGAAGTAACAACATCTAAATACGTTAACATTTGAAGTGCGAGTCCGTAATACACTTCTGTTAAATCTAGCGCTTTCGAACTTGATTTATAGTCAATAATACGAAGGAACGTACCACTCTCATCTTCCGCCTTATCAACACGGTCAATACGACCAACTACTTCCATCTTCACACCATTTGGCAACGCAAATTCCATTGGCGGAAGCGATCCAGTCCCGCCCATACCGAACGGTACTTCTAAATCAACTGGTACAAATCCACTCGACTTCGCATGTTCACGAAGAATAAGTGATGTACGGAAAATGATTTGTTGTAGTTTTTGTTTTAAATAGAAATGACGGTTTGAACTTAATAAAATTTGTCTTTGTAATAATGGTGCAATTTCTTCTATTACTAAAGCAGAAAGGTGCTCACACTCTTTTATTGATAAATCCGCCCAAGTACGATTTTCACGTAATAGCTTGTCTGCAATTCTCTTCAGCGCTGCGTGGAATAACTCACCGATATCTGGCGCATCAAGTTTGAAAATATCACGCTCTCTTAGCGATAAACCGTGCTGAGCAAAATGAGCGTACGCACAGCGATTAAATAGTTCCATACGAGAAACGCTTCCCTTAATTGTATCTCCATATAAATCCCTACTTACATCTGTACTTAGTTTCTGTGCACGATTTCGATAGAATAAACTCGATAACACGCGGCTACTTTTTTGCTTCCATTCATCTGAAGTAACGTAGAAGTTATATACGTCCCACCAAAAGTCTAAATTGCCTTCAAATCCGTAGCGCTTCCACGTTTGCAGTTGCTGCATGACGTAAGACAACGTTACTTCTGGCGTTGCTACATATGAGATTTGTTCCGAACGCGATAAGTCATTTACATCATTCGTAATAAACGATTCTTTCACATCAGGGAACATTCTTTTTATTTTCTTAATAAAACTAGAAGCAAGTAACGTCTTTCCTTCTTCATCCGCAAGCGGACAGGAAATGTATAACTTCTCAGATGCTCTCGTCACCATTTGATACATAACGAACTGTTCTTCTAATAAAGTTTGTCTCGTCGTTGGTGCTAATTCGATACCTGCAGCGGTGAGAACATTTCTTTCCTCATCAGAAAGCATACCTTCATCCATAGGCGCTGCTGGAATCACTCCTTCATTTACTCCAATAATGAACGTCGCTTTAATATCTGATAATCTAGAATGATCAATATTAGCAACTAACACTTGATCTAGTGACGGCGGAATGTTCGCAAATTGAAGTGCCTCAAGACCTGTCGTCATTACATCAGTAAACATAGACAGGGACATCTTCTCTTCGCCAAGCATCTCAACGAACGTATCAAGAAGGCTCATCACTTCTTCCCATACTTGCTCATGGTCTGTCGCAAATAAGAAATCTCCGCTTTCTTCTGCACGAATACGTAATGCTTCTAGTTTTTTCGGAACGTCAAGCTCCTCTAAAAATAAATATACCGCTTCGCACATTTGCATAACTGTTCCAGCACGCTTCAGTCTTTTTTGCATACGAATAACTGGCGTTCTTACAACGTCGCGAAGTCGATTTATTTTCTCTTCCATTTCACGCTCACTGTCTGTTATCATTTCGCTCGCATCATCAAGAGAACGATAACGACGATACATCCACGGATCTTCAGAAGTCCATCTCTTCCCTTGTACACCGTACGCTAAACAGTAGTTTTCAAACTCATCCATCTCTTCGCGCATCGCTTCTTTTCTTACGTCTAGTGGATATAAAAGTTCTGTTTTCACACAGCGGAACACTGCATCATAACGCCAATTCCCGCTAATAATCTCTAAAGCCGAACGAATACATTCTACTAGCGGATGATGTGACATCGGGCGTTTTTCATCGATGAAATGCGGGATATTATAATCCGTAAATAACGTTCGCATTACATCGTAATAACTTTCTCCGTTACGAAGAAGGACTGCGATATCTCGGTAACGATAGTCTTCAGCCGCCACAAGTCTTCGAATTTCACGAGCAACACCTTCTACTTCAGCTCGTAAATTAGCTGCTGTACTAATTGTCACACTCGCTTCACCGTGAAACTTTTCATTTGGACGCGCTTCGTAATGCATTTCTAAATGTGCTAATGCTTGCGAATGAAAACGCGGCTGTTCCATAAGTGGAATTGTTTTTTCAACCTCTATTTTCTCTTCACGCGCTACTTGTTTTATTCTTTCATACGTTAACGTCGTTTCATAAAATAAATCTAGTTCATTCACTGGCTGCGCTAACGTTTTTTCATCTATCGTTAATGTTATTGTTACTCTAGTTCCTAATCTCATTAGCCCTCTAACGATTTCTAACTCTTGAGGAGAAAATGAATGGAATCCATCTATATAAATTTCCGCGCCTTTTACATACTCAGAGTCTGAAAGCTTCTCAATTAATAATTGTAAGTAGTCTTCTGAATCTAAATACTTTCCGATTAAAGCACGTTCAAAATCATCATATAATAGCTGTAAATCATATACTTTATTCGCTAGTAACTTTTGCTCAGCACTGCTACTATGCGCATCTAATTGTTGCCACATTTCATATACGTTAGATGGCGTCACATTGTAACGTTTAAACTCTGCAATCATACTGCCAAGATGTTCAAAGAAACCGTTTTGCTCCGCTGCTTTTTGGAACACCGATAATCCATCCTTACGAGATTCTACAATTTTACGAAGTAACATATGCACACCCGCTTCATCAATATGAAGACGACTCGCTCCGCCAACTTCTTGCAATACCTTCCACGCTAATCGTGAAAAACTAAAAACTTGTGCCCGAATAGAACCTCTTACATCCTCACTTCCAATTAACGCCTGCTGCGTTTGAAATGTCATCTGTTCTGGCACAAGATATAATATTGTTTTGCCTCTCGGGCGCTGTTTTAACTCTTCTTGCACTTCTCGTAAACAAAGTGCACTCTTTCCACTTCCCGCTCTACCAATCACCAATCGAAGTGACATGTAACCCCACCTTTCACTTACACAACGAACGTTAGTTTGCTACTATAATTGTATTATAGTACACGAAAAAAGACAAACTGAGTTGTTTGTCTTTTCTATACTTCTACTTCATTATATCAACCTTTTGAAAAATTCGTTTGCACCTCTTGAATTGGCCAATATCGTAAATCAACTTTACCGACAACTGTATCAGCCTTCACAAAGCCAAAGTGTCTACTATCCCAGCTCCCGAGGCGGTTATCGCCTATTACAAAAATAAACCCGGGTGGTACAAACTTTTCTTTTGTTAACTCTTCTAATGTAAAATCACCTGTTAGTTGCCTTCCATTTACCTCTTTCTTATACTTCTCTAAATAAGGCTCATCAATAAATTGACCATTTATATACAGCTTATCATGCTTATATTCAATATGGTCTCCAGGTAATCCAACAATCCGCTTTACATAGTCTTCTTTTTTATTTGCATGAAAAACGACGACATCGAACCTGTTCAAATCCCCTACTTGATAACTCACCTTATTTACAACGAGCATATTACCATCTTGCAATGTCGGCATCATTGACTTCCCCTCTACAACGTACGTTGAAAAGAAAAACGTTCGAAAAAATACAGCTAATAGTACACCAATTAAAATTGTTCTTATCCACTCTAGCCCTTCTTTTTTCAAAGTTTTCTTCATTCGCTTCTCCCCTCGCCCTTTAATAATGAAGCTTGCATTTATAAAGTGAAACTTAATCGGTGGGGGTTTTGTTCATCCCCCACCGATTATTAGTTGAACCAATCGGGCATTTACGGGCAGTTTGATCTCCCACCTAACTTCTTTGCTTCAGTCGAATTTTTTGGTGGGAGTTTTACTGCCCGTTAATGCGGGACAAAGAAGACTTTTCCTAATGTAGTTCTAACTTTACTTCAATTTTTTTACCGACATACCATAAAATAAAAATAACAATACCCACAATAACCGATTTCACCGGATTATGAATAAATGACACTAAATCATGACCGATATACGTTAAAATAAAAATCATAACAAGTTTTCCGAATGCTAATGCTAGTCCAAACTGTTTTACGCTAACGCGAGACAAACCAGCTACAACGTTTATAAGCGCAGATGGTGTAAACGGAAAACAAAATATAACAAAGATTGGCGCGAACCCTTTTCTTTCAATCCATCCCATCGCTTTTCGCACTCTCTCATGCTTATTTACAAAAGAAAAGAAACGACTTCGTCCAAAGCTGCGAATAATGAAAAATACAAGCATTGCACCAATTACTGACCCAAGCCACGAATAAAGAAATCCATACCAAAAGCCAAATGCAACAGCATTCGCCAACACAAACACAATGAGTGGTAATGCTGGAATGAGCGCCTCTATCATCGGTAAACCAATACCGAGAAGCGGTCCAAACGCCTTATAACTTTCAACAATATGATCCATATTTTCTGGTGAAAAATACTCTTTGATCGTTTGAAAATCCATTCTACACTTTACCCCTTTACTCTAATTACTAACTCAACTGTATCATCGCTTGAATGAAAGAGGAAATGGTAGATACGACATATGGAGATGTATTTATTAAAGTTTCCATATCTTTCGTTAGAATTCCTTCATTATTATGCTATTATAATCTTTCAATATTCGACAGGTTTTGTTATACGTTTGGTTGTTTGAGGAACAATATTTTTTGATGATTTTTTAGGTAAATGAAATTACATCGATGATTTTCTGAATACATCGACCACAACTCAATTTTTATCAGCGATTTTTCGAATTTATCAACTTTCCGACAAAAACGGACAAATAAAAAGGATGGGGGTCTCCCCATCCTCTCACACTTCGCCTTCCTTCACAAAATACACTTTCTCATATGCTGGTGTTAATTTAGATTCTTCATTTTTATCAATCTCTTTAAAGCAAGGGTTCCCTTGTTTTTTCTTACGGTCTTCATATTCTGTCCGCAATTTCGCTGTACGATTTTGCTGATTTTCAAAGCTACTTTTTGACATTTCTAGTTTCACAGCGAAACCATTTATAAATCTAATAATAAGATTTCCATCTTTTAATTCTTTATTACCTTCAATATGAAAATGAGACAACCACGCACACTCTTTTCGAGAATAAGAATACGTAGGGAAAAAATAAAGTTGATCTGTCGGGCTAATTGCGATAGGAGCTTTATGTGTAATACGAGTTAATTCCTTCGTTCCTTCTTTTCTTCCAAAGAAACTAGAACCGTGTTTCCGGCAACTTCTCTCTATAATATCAAGAGGCTTTTGAAATACGAAAAAAGAATCTTCCATTTCAACAATTCGCGTAACAACTTTCTTTTCTCCTAGAACAACAGGAAGTAAGGCCATTGTGTTTTTGCTTACAACATAGTTTTCGACGTAACGTTCTACTTTACTTTCCATAGTCTACTGTCTGCTACTAAAAATATAAACAAATGTATATCCTTAGAGTATGTAGTTTTTGCACACTAAGAATATTTTTATCTATACTCGCACTTTTGTTAGTAACAGATTTTTCACCTCTCTTTTTTAAATTTTCGATCGCTGTTTAATTTTCCTTCTTTATTTCCCTTTTATAGTAGCATCTACGAAAAGGAAATGGTTTACATTCTACGATTCTTTACAAATACTTATAATAAATCAACCATACTATAAATCCATTAATAATAATAAAGGAGTTAAGTATATAAAAAGAGGATTCTATATACGAAAAAAGAATTTATATCATTTATAATATGTTTAACACATTACATTTCCCATATAATTACAGAGATTAATTTTGCTATAATTAAAATATAAATCAAATATAAATCAAATATACGGAGGTCTCTCATGGAAGAAAAGCAAGATCATCCAACAATTCAAATGAAAAATAGTAGCATTGTTATCGTAAAAAATTCAGCGAGTATTATATTCGGTTTATTTTTTATTTTACTGTTCTTCGCGAAACCTTTTCGTAAATCTAAATGTCCAGAATGTAAGAACCGCGAAAAGAAAAAAGCTGTGAAAGAACACTAAAAGGCCTTCCTTTACGGAAAGCCTTTTTACATACTGATTATCCAGTTCATTGTTCTTCATATTCAACAAAAAAAAGGATGGCATAAGCCATCCTTTTTTCTATAATAAACTATAAAATTATAGTTTGATTACGTTTTTAGCTTGAGGTCCACGGTTGCCTTCTTCGATTTCGAAGCTAACTTTTTGACCTTCTTCTAAAGATTTGAAACCTTCAGTTTCGATTGCAGAGAAATGTACGAATACATCGTTTTCGCCTGGAACTTCGATGAAACCGAAGCCTTTTTCGTTGTTAAACCATTTTACTTGTCCTGTAACTGTCATAATTATTTCCTCCTACGAAAATACATTTTATTTAGTCTTCATGTATAAAAAAAGAATCCACACATTATCAAATTCGAAACATAAACTAGTTCTCACATACTTTTCCCCGTTTGTTTTCGGCACTTGATAATATATGGATTGCTTAATTTAATTATTCAACTGGTATTATCATAGCATACTTAAAATAGAATGTACAATCCTTTTTGAAAATAAAATTTCTAAATTTTAGTATTTCTTATACAATATAACCACACCTATTCTAATAAGGAGGCGTATATGACAGAAATAATCCCTGAAAAAACATTAAAGAGAATTGAAAAAGATATTGAAAATAACAATCTTGGAAAAGCAAAAGATAGATTACACGGATTAATCGCTACTTATCCGAATGAATTAGCACTTAGAAAAAAGCTCGGTGATATTTACTTTACATTACAATACCCAGAAATGGCTGGACGGTATTGGTATCTTGAAAAAGAGAAAACAGATGTTATGCACGCGGCATGTCTACAATTTGAAAAATCGATGGGAAACGACTCTTATCATATTGTACGTGCTTTAAAATTCAAAGGAGATCATAACATTATTACAGGACTATACACCGAACATCCTTTACAGCCATTGCAGAAAAAAGTGGTAGAGGAACTAATTGATGATTATGAAGAAACATGGAAAGACAAACTATTTACATGGGGCTGTCTAGCATTATTCGCATTCCTTCTTTTTACTGCTATCGTTGGTATATTCACTATATTAGATTGGATATTTTAAATAGAAGCAGATGCCTATAACAGGCACCTACTTCTATCATTATTTCGTAAACTGTTCTTCTTCTGTGGATCCTTTTAGAGCAGTCGTTGATGAAGTACCGCCCGTAATTACTTGTGCTACTTCATCAAAGTATCCTGTTCCTACTTCGCGTTGATGGCGCGTTGCAGAGTAACCATCTTTTTCTGCTGCGAACTCTGCTTGTTGTAATTCAGAGTACGCTGCCATGCCGCGCTCTTTATAACCACGCGCTAATTCAAACATGCCGTAATTTAATGAATGGAATCCAGCAAGCGTTACGAACTGGAATTTATAACCGTACGATGCAATTTCTTTTTGGAAGCTTGCAATCGTTTTTTCATCTAGTTTTTGTTTCCAGTTAAATGAAGGAGAACAGTTGTAAGCGAGTAGCTTACCTGGATATTTCTTATGAATTGCGTCCGCAAAGCGTTTTGCATCTTCTAAATTTGGCTCCGACGTTTCACACCAAACGAGATCTGCATACGGCGCATACGCTAAACCACGTGCAATTGCTTGATCAAGACCTGCTTTCGTACGATAAAACCCTTCTGGCGTTCTTTCACCTGTAATAAACTCTTGATCAACTGGATCGATATCGCTCGTAATTAAATCTGCCGCATCTGCATCTGTTCTTGCGACGATAATTGTTGGTACACCCATTACATCCGCAGCAAGACGTGCCGAAATTAAATTACGCACCGCTGTTTGCGTCGGTAATAATACTTTTCCGCCTAAATGCCCGCATTTTTTCTCTGAAGATAATTGGTCTTCAAAATGCACGCCAGATGCACCCGCTTCAATCATTCCTTTCATTAGTTCAAATACGTTTAATTGTCCACCAAATCCAGCTTCAGCATCCGCCACAATTGGGACAAAATAATCTGTATCACCGCTACCTTCCATATGCTGAATTTGATCAGCACGTTGAAGTGTTTGGTTAATTCGTTTTACAACAGCCGGTACACTGTTCGCTGGGTATAAGCTTTGATCAGGATACATATGTCCGGAAAGGTTCGCATCTGCTGCTACTTGCCAACCACTTAAATAAATTGCTTTTAATCCAGCCTTCACTTGTTGCATCGCTTGGTTTCCTGTTAATGCCCCAAGTGCATTAATATAATCTTCTGTATGAAGTGATTTCCAAAGCTTCTCTGCACCGCAGCGCGCTAACGTATGTTCAATATCAATCGATCCACGCAGACGAATTACATCTTCAGCTGTATATGGACGTGTGATTCCTTTCCAGCGCGTATCTAATTCCCAGCTTTCCTGCAATTTATCAATTCTTTCGTTTTTCATATGTTCCATCCCCTTTTCTTGTTTCTTATAAAATTTCATAACCAGGTAATGTTAAAAACGGCATGAACTCGTTATTACGAACAAGGTTTGTAAACAGTTTTGTAGCTTCTTCAAATCTCCCTTTCTTAAACGCTTCCTTACCAATCTCTCTTTCTATTTTTGCGAGTTCTTCTTCTTTCAATTCTTCCATCAATTTAAAAGTGATATTACGGCCATCACTTAGCTTTCCACCCTCATGACGAATCCACTGCCATACTTGTGCTCTTGATATTTCCGCTGTTGCCGCATCTTCCATTAAGTTATAAATTGGAGCTGCTCCTCTCCCGCTTAACCAAGATGCAATATATTGAATACCGACATTAATATTTGTGCGAAGGCCACCTTCTGTAATCGTTCCCATCGGTACTTCTAATAAATCCTTTTCTGTTACATGTATTTCTTCACGCTTTCTAAAAATTTGATTTGGCGTTTTCATTATGTGATTAAATACTTCCATTGCAACCGGTACAAGTCCCGGGTGGGCAACCCAAGTCCCGTCATGACCGTCTAAAGCTTCGCGCTCCTTATCAGCACGCACTTTCTCGAAAGCCGCCTCATTTGCTTCTGGATCATTTTTAATTGGAATTTGCGCTGCCATTCCTCCAATTGCCGGCGCATTACGGCGATGACACGTTTGAATAACTTTCAAAGAATACGCGCGCATAAACGGCGCTGTCATCGTGACTTGCGCTCTATCCGGAAGTAAAAAAGTATTATGATTACGGAAGCTCTTTAAGAAACTAAATATATAATCCCATCGCCCGCAGTTTAAACCAGCAGAATGATCTCTTAGTTCATACAGAATTTCATCCATTTCAAATGAAGCATGAATCGTTTCTATTAATACCGTAGCTTTAATCGTTCCGTTCGGAATGCCGATATACTTTTGAGCAAATACGAAAACATCATTCCATAATCTTGCCTCTAAGTAACTTTCCATTTTCGGTAAGTAAAAGTACGGGCCACTTCCTTTTGCTAAAAGCACCTTCGCATTATGGAAAAAGTACAAGCCAAAATCTACTAAACTGCCAGACATGTTCTTACCGTCAACTTGCATATGTCTTTCTTCTAAATGCCACCCTCTCGGACGCACAATTAATACAGCTGTTTTACTATTTAAACGATATTCTTTTCCGTTTTCATTTTTATGTGAAATCGTTCCCTTACTCGCATCTCGTAAGTTAATTTGACCTTCGACAGCATTTCTCCAAGTTGGTGCATTCGAATCTTCAAAGTCTGCCATAAAAAGATGTGCTCCTGAATTCAAAGCGTTAATGACCATCTTTCTATCCACCGGTCCAGTAATCTCCACGCGGCGATCCTCTAAATCTTTTGGAAGCTGGGCAATTGTCCAATCCCCTTCACGTATATGCTTTGTTTCTTCTAAAAACTTAGGAAACTCCCCTGCATCAATTCTTTTTTGTTTCTCCACACGCTGTTGTAAAAGTTCCGTGCGGCGTTCATTGAAATTTTCATGTAGTTCCTTTAAAAAACTAAGCGCCTCAGGTGTCAATATTTCGTTGTACGCTGGTAACATTTCTCCAGGCAATGTAACCCGTGAAGTTTGCGTCGACATATTAGCATCCCCTTCTTAAACTGTTTTATAACAGATTTGATTTTATGTTTTATATTATATAACAAATCTTCAGAAAAGGAAGTTTTTTTTGAAAATTTAACAGATTTTTTCCAAAGATATATTTATTTCAAGCAAAAAAAGAGCTGGTGTTGTATAACACCAGCTCCTTTTATAAATTATTGTTGCTCATCATTTAAAATTGCTCTATATAAGAATGTTGCATATTGTTCACGCTTTACACTCATAGACGGACCAAATTTATTTTCTCCTATTCCATTTGTAATATTATTTGTTTGTATTGCGCTAATTGCATTTTTTGCCCATGAATCTGCTGGAACATCATTAAAAGTATGAGGTCCCTTTGCTTCTAATTGAAAAGCATTCGTAAGAACCTGTGCCATTTCCGCACGTGTTAGCGTATCCTTCGGTCTAAAGTTCCCAGTTCCATCACCTTTTAAGATACCTACTTCTGTTAATACTAAAATTTCTTCTATGAACATTGTTGAGTTTTCATTAATATCTTTGTATGGATTCTCAAGTACGTCGCCTTCCTCAAACACGTCGCTAAAATCAATCGTACGATAAATTAAAGCCGCTACTTGCTCACGTGTTACATTATCACCAAAACCAAACTTCCCATCTCCATAACCATTAATGATTCCCCAGCCTGCTAGAGTGTGAATAGCTTCAGAAGACCAATGACCTTTGGGTACATCTTTAAATACAACAGAATTTGCCTGTTGTTGCTTCACAACTACTTCAGCATTTACTTTAGTACCTTCTGCACTTAATACAACTCCACCCATAATTGTTAAAGCCGTTGCTATTTTTAAAAACTTTTTCTTCACCGTATTTTCCCCCTAAAAACATACTTTTTTTCTACTATAAAGAATTAATAAAAAAGTATCAATATACTTATTTATATAAGTTTTGTCTAATTTGTGAACATTTTTTCACATACTTTCCTTTACACTTCGTTGATAATAAAGTTACTAAATAATATCTTTTTCTTATGAATTGTCACTTTAACACACCTATTTTTTTCATTTTTGGTAAATTTATGTTTTGCATTAAAATGAATAAATATACATTGATTACATAAAAAAAGCGCAAAACTTTTGCACTTTTTTCAAAATAACATATTACTATAATTAAAATATTTTCACCTTACTATTAAACAACTTTTGAATTTCCGCTTAATACTTCTCATCTTTCAAATGAAAATTAATAATAGCCTTATATAAAAATGCTGCATATTGCTCACGTGTTACAAATTTATTTGGTTCAAATTTTCCATTCCCTGTTCCTATTATGACATTATTAGATTGCAATGCACTAATTGCATTTTTTGCCCAATAATTATTTGGTACATCTGTAAATGTATGTTTCTTCTTCACTTCAAATGAAAATGCTCGTGTAAGGGCTTGTGCTACTTCTGCACGTGTTATCGTTTCCCTCGGTCTGAAATTCCCCTTCTCATCACCTTTAAAAATACCATGTTCTGTTAATGTTAAAATTTCCTTTGGAAACATTGTTGATTTTTCAGAAATATCTTTATACGGATTATGTAACGCTCCTTCATGTTTTATATTAAGTGCGCGATACAGTACTGCCGCCACTTGTTCTCGCGTTACATTATCGCCAACACCAAATTTCCCATTTCCATAACCTAGCATAACTTTATTATATGCGACGTCTATAATATATTCATATGCCCAATAGTCTACTGGAACATCATCAAATACAATCATTTCTGGATACTCTTCTGCTTTTATATTAGGAACATTTGCATTTAATAATAAACCACCCATAATAGTCGCTGCCGTCATTATACGCAACATTCTTTTCTTCATTGCCCTCTCTCCTTCATTTCCATTTCATTAAAATGGAAAATAATAGACTACATTCTTTTTCCATATTACATATGCTGTATTTGCAAATCTCATGTAATACATTCATTTTTAACATCTATTATTTTGAAGATTACTACTAAAGGGAAGCAAATCCGTCCTCATTTCAATTGGTATACCGAATCATAGACAAATTATTATGACGTACACTCTGTAAATCCTTCTTCAGTTTCAAAGGAATTACAATGTTGTACACTAACATATTCTATAAGATTTTCATTAAATCCTTTGCTTATAAAAACTTCATTTTTCAGACAAAAAAAGTGCAAATATTGTCCATTTGCACTAAAAAACATTCCACCTATTAACGTTAATGACGTAGATACTTTTAATCCCGGTAAATATTATGCTTCTGAGTACACTTTCACTCTTTCATCTCTCGGCTTCCAGAAAGTAAATGCCATTCCTACCAATATAAGGATAATCCCCACTACTTGCATACTAGTCGGTCTAAATCCGGTAAAGACTGTATCTAACAGTATTGCAACCGCAGGATCTAAAAACACTAATACCGAAATTAATCTCGTCGATAAATCTCTTAAACTGTCAAAAAATAAGTAATATACAAATCCCGTATGTATAAGTCCTGTTGCTGTGATCATCATCCAGTTCATCTCTGTTAATCCTTGAAACTTCCCGAAGTCTACGAATGGTAGCAATAAAAATATACCTAAAAACGTTTGTAAAAATGTCATCGCATATGCACTCGTATGCTTAATTCCTTTTCCGAGCAACGTTGTAAATGCATAAAATAAAGCTGCAAGAAGCGCCCACACCATTCCAGATGACATTAATTTCTCAAGCGACACATTGCCATCTACTCCAGCTATTAAAACTGTACCGATGAAACATATGACAATGGACAGCACCGCAAATGCTGTTAATCTCTCTTTAAATACAATACTACCAATCATTAATACGATGATCGGTGCAAGATGATACACAGAAATCGCAATTGTAATCGACATGACTTCAAACGCTTTAAATAAAAACACCCAGTTAAAAACGAGAAATACGCCACACGCTAATATTTGTACAATTTCTTTTTTATTCCATTTCTCATTTTTATATTGTCCTGTTGCAAACCAACATAGCGTTAAAAATAAAGTCGCACAAATACACCGAATAAATACTAATTCAAAAGATGGTAAACCCGTTTGGACAGAAAAAAATCCAATCGATCCGAAAATAGACATCGAAAGGATCATTTTT
Source organism: Bacillus sp. NPDC060175 (assembly GCF_042728695.1). NCBI lineage: Bacteria > Bacillati > Bacillota > Bacilli > Caryophanales > Bacillaceae > Bacillus > Bacillus sp. NPDC060175. Next base: position 11,539 of record NZ_JBHWYR010000060.1, on the reverse strand, counting down.
ATAGCCGGCATTGATTTTGAATGAAACAATTTTCTCCTCCCCCTACAATCATCTATTTATAAACTAAAAATTCTAAAAATATTACATATCATTATATATCACAATTGAAAAACTGTAAAAAAATAGAATGTAAAAAGTAGAATTCACACCAAATCTTCATAATAGAAAAATCATCCTTTATTTCTTATAAAGGATGATTTTTCTATTATTTATTCAGAGGAATTTCACTATATATAAACTTAAATATACTATTTTTGAAGAGTAAATTGTGAAACAATCTGCTTTAATCCTCCTGCTACGCTATGCAGATGCTCAATTGAAACTGAGATTTCTTGAACTGATTTTTCTTGCTGATGAATAGACTCTTTTACCCTATCAGTTCGATCAGATGATCTTTGAGAAATTTGAGCCATGTCTTCTGCAGAAGCAGAAATCTCCTCACTACTCGCTGCAATTTCATCTGTAGACATAGATACAGTTTGAATTTGATTAGATACTTGCTGCACTTTTTCAGTGATTTTTCCAAATACTTTTTCTGTATTCATCACTACTTGTGTACCTGCCTGTACCTCATTATCTACTTTCCCCATCATGTCTACCGTATGGTTCGTTGTTCCCATAACTTGAATAATAAGTTTCTCAATTTGTTTTGCAGAATCACTAGATTGTTCTGCTAATTTTCTTACTTCATCTGCCACAATTGCAAATCCTCTACCACTTTCTCCAGCACGTGCAGCCTCAATTGCGGCATTTAATGCTAATAAGTTAATCTGAGAGGTAATACCTTGCATAACATCAATAATTTTAACAATCTCTTCTGATTGTTCCTTCATAGTCTCAACTTGTTTGACACCGCTATGTACTGAATTTTGGATTGTATCCATCTGTTGAATCATTTGTTTCATTAATTTGTTACCACTCTCTGCATCTAATGCTGATTGAGCAGACAATTCATTTACAGAGGATGATGTATTCACTATACTCTGCATTCCTTGTGTCAACTCTTCCATCGCACCCGCAGTTTGCTCCATTGCTTGCATTTGACTCTCTGCACCATTTGCAACTTCTTCAATATCTATAGTGATTTTCTTCGCTGCACCACTAGATACTTCCGATGCAGATACTACTCCGTCTGTATGTTGGAATAAAAGCTGAATATTATTATCTACTTCTTGCATATTTGCTCTTAGCCCTGCAATCATCTCGTTAAAATCACTTACTAATAAGCCCAATTCATCTTTAGCATTATAATCACCATATACAGTTAGATCTCCTTCTTTTGCTCTTTCCATCATACGACTAACCGTTTGTAAAGGAGCAACTATAAGCTTGCTAATAATATAACTTACTATACATATAACGATTGTAGTAACTACTGCAAGAATGATAAAAGTAATAACGGACTGATCTATCATTTTTTGAGAATCTTTAAATACTTGATCAGCTAAGTTTGAAACATATGCTTCTAGATCTACCGCATAACTAGCTAACTCTACTCCCTTTGGTTTTAATTCCTTATGAAATTCGTTTACCAGCTGGGGTTCGTTTGTCACCTTCGCTTTTTCAAACAACTTTTTATATGTATCCATATAACTTGGCAAAGATTTCTTCATCTTCTGAAACAGTTCATCCTCTTGCTTACTTAAATTAACGCCATCATCATATTCTTTTAATAAAGAATCATATTTCTTTAGATCCTTTTCAACATTACCAATAATCCCCTCTTTATTTGTCCCCTCATTTTGTGACACTGTAATTAATTCTAGTAAGTTATATTCTAGTGAATTTTGTGTACGAAGCATCCCTTCTAATAAAATTGCTGAATTTTGATAATCATCTACGACAATTTCCGTATCATACTTAATCTGATTAATTGAATTAACTGCTACACAACTCATAGTTATCATTCCCAAAACTGCTAATGAGATAAGCGAGAACAATTTATATTTCACTTTTAAATTTTGTAAAAAATACATTTTTCCACCTTTATTCCTTTATATATAGATTTTTAGAATTTTATAGTTTATTATTTACAAAATCACAATAAAAAGCAATGATAAATATTCCCATTCTCAAACCTATATTTTTATAAAAGAAAGAAGTAGCATAATCGCTACTTCTTTCTTTATTTTTTCTGTTTTTCATATTGTTCAAACGTATGAATTCTTTCGAAAATTGGTGGATGTGTATATAAGAAAAACTTCACTAACGCAGGCGGATTCACTTGGCTTAAGCTCGTTTTTGATAAATATTGAAATGTTTTCACACCTGATTTTCCATCTTTCGTCATATCTAAAGCATATTGATCTGCCGCGCGTTCTTCTATACGTGAAACATAGTTTGTTGCTGGCTGTGATGCAAAAGATAATAACGAGGAAATTAAGAAAAACAAAGGTAAAATTGAGAAACATGCCACTTTTGAAATTTGCAGCGTATCTCCCCATTTTCGAATACACATATTTAAAATACGACTAATTAAATACATACCTACAAACGATAACAAGACATAACTAGCAACGCCCCAATATATATGTTTCATAACATAATGTCCCATTTCATGGGCCATTATAAATAAAATCTCTTTATCTTTTAATTGCTTAAGCGTTGTATCCCACATTACAATACGCGAGTTAAGACCAATTCCTGTTACATATGCATTTAACGAATTCGTTTTTTTTGACATATTTACTTCATATACGTGTTTAGCAGGAATGTCAGCTTTGTCTGCCATCGCTAAAATTTTCGTTTCTAATTCTTTATTTTTCAGCGTCGAGAAATCGTTATAAAGTGGATCAATAATAACAGGTTGCACAAACGTTAAAAAAATCGTAAACGGAACAGAGAGTGCCCATCCTGCTAGCCACCATCTTTTCGGGAATTTACGGATGAGCCATAATAAAACCGTAACAATGAGGAACATAGTCGCATAGTTTACCCAAAAATCGATGACGTGATCTTTAATCCAGCTTTGTGTACTTTGCGTTGAAATGCCGTAATTAACGGATACTTTACGGCCGATCCATTGCATCGGTAATGCTAGTACCGTTGTAAGTAATGATAAATAAAAGAAATAAATCGCAACTTGTAAGACACTTATTTTAGTCGTTTCCTTCGACCATTTCTCAAACTTTTTTGAAATACCGAGTACGAGTACAAATAATAAAATAATCCATTCAAGAGGCGTCGCTAAAAAGTACAGTAAATTTTTCATACGCGAATAATCTTGGCTTAACATAAGCTCTTTCGCATTCATAAAGGTTTCTGGATCTGCACTCGTTCCTTTATACATGTCCGGAATGAGTTCATGATTCCATCCAAATAAATACCAATATATAAATAACGCAAACCCAACGTACAAAAAAAGCGACCACCCAATAACTTTCTTCACGTTATTCCCTCCTCTATGCTGCCTGTCTATTATTATTGTAAGTTCGTACATGCTAAATTAGAACAAGCTTATTATGAGAATTGCTCGAGAGCCTTCTACTTACATAAAAAAACTCTTCTACATAAGAAGAGTTTCACCTACCTTTAGACACTTTATTCGGTTCATAATCTGGGATAAGAAATGCACTTACAAACCGCCTTTTAGATAAAATAAAGAGCCTCTCCTTAAGGAAGTACATCTATTAACAAACTAAAATCTTGCAAAGAAAAAGAACTATATTTCATAATACCTTGTACAGTTAAAAGTAAAATAAGACCCATCACACACATATAATTAATACTTTCTTCATGCTTTTTCTCAGCAACTACTCCGCCACTTATACATAATACCCCTAATAAATGGAGTGCTAAATACATGAAAAAGTAAGCTTCCTCCCAGCGGAGAATAACATTTACTGTCGTTATTAGCACTATGCTAAGTAAAATCAAATAAAAAAACTTATTTGATGATATTGTTTCATTCATATAAGTTTATACATTCCTTTCAAATTTCGAATTAATGATGTTTCATAGCTATAAAGTAAATGATTGTTTTCATGCCATAAAACAAAAGGAAAGCCCCCATTACTTTCTCGAATACTTTATGAACCCACACATACTTCTCTTCATTTTTTGTGAAGATACGCTTCATCATTGCTTCTACAATAAGACCAAATATTATTAAAATCCCTAATACAATAAGAAGAGAAATAATATTTTCTTTTAAATGAGTACTAGAAAATAAGTAATACTCTGGAAACACAATCGTATCTACTACAGGTTGTAACCAATGACAAACGCTTTTATCACACATATCTGTAAGAGACGTAGACTCTATAATGTCTTTCAATATTTTTTCAAACGTTTTCTTAATCTCATTTATCTCCCACTACATCTGCAAAACTCTTTACCTGCTCTGTATATATAACTGGCACTTCTTTACTCCAGTATTTGCGGTTAACAAATAAAAAAATGAGTACTAAATTTAATCCTGTTATAAAAATAATAAGTCCTGGAAAGAACGTCGTATAGTTTGAGAAATCTGCAAAACTCATGATCTTTTCTCTACTTACTAGGAAAGATGCACAGAGTACAAATGTATTGTTTAACATGTGTATCGCAATTGGCATGAGTAAGCTTTTCGTACGAATATATACGATTGATAATACGATACTAAATACGGCGGCACCAAGAAAATCGACATGTAATATCGCAAATAAAAGTGCCACTGCAATCATCGCTACACTCGTTCCCCATTTCGCAGCAAAGCGCTGAAGTAAAAATCCACGAAAAACAAATTCCCCAATAATAGGCGCGATAAATACAACCATAATAAATTGATATACATATCCCCCGGTACTATCTATAATCGGTTCATGCAAGGCATTCATAATAAAATCTGGTGTAATCCATGCAAAGCTGTACATGTACAAAATAAGATAGCCGTAACTAAACATACAAAGCATAATCGCGATGTACAAAACTTGCACCAAGTTAAATGTTTCATTTTTATTAACAAATAATGAAAATGAAACACGGTGCTTTCTATACTCATAAAAAATCCATGCAATCGGAAGGATATAAAATATAAGTATATTTATAAAAGAAGAATTTTGTATATAAAATGTACTTTCTAACAATTGCCCACTACTTCTCGCTACTAAAATTAATAGTGCAAATACAATTAAAAAATATCTAGCTCGCATCATTTGAAACGGATTCACACTCATCTCCTCCCCTATGTTACTTTTATCATATCATTTGATTCTTAATTTTTTGTGAAAGAAAACCTTAAATTTTCCTTAAAAATTCCATATGTTACAAAAAGATGATATGATATTCGAGGAAATTAAGGGGGATTCTTATGTATCAAGCAAATATATTACTCGTCGATGATGAAACAGCAATTTTACAACTACTAACTACCATTCTTGAAAAAGAAGGTTTTTCTCATATTACAACTGCAACATCAGCTGAATTAGCTTTATCTCTCACCAAGCAAAACAATTACGATTTAATTATTTTAGATGTCATGCTTCCTGGACAATCTGGTTTTGATATTTGTCCGATTATTCGCCAACAAACAGATTGTCCGATTTTCTTCCTATCAGCGAAGACATCTGATTTAGATAAAATATCTGGATTTTCATACGGTGCAGATGATTATATTACGAAGCCATTTAATCCATTAGAAGTCGTAGCTCGTATGAAAGCACAACTTCGAAGACATATGAAACAAACCGTACCACACGAACAAAAAGCACACTCCATTTCATTTGGAAGATTTGAAATTGATCAACATTCCGCAGAACTTACAGTAAATGGACACGTTGTCGAATGTTCCGCTCAACTGTTTCAACTACTACTCTTCTTTTGCGAGAATCCGAACTACGTATTTTCGAAAGAAGAAATATACGAAAAGGTTTGGGGAGCACCAGCCTATAATGGCGATGACAATACTGTTATGGTTCACATTCGAAAACTACGTGAAAAAATTGAACAAAATCCAAGTAATCCATTGTACATCAAAACGGTTCGTGGACTTGGCTATAAGTTCGTTACAAAGTAGGGTGACGATATGAATCTTAATAAACGGCTTATCATCCAATTTATACTGCAACACGTTTTTGTTTTAGTTACATTACTTATTGCTGTAGTCGCTGCTTTCACTTATTTAATTTTTCTTGTTACTAGCATTTCATACGAACCTAATATTCCGGATTCTGATAGTTTTACAATTTCAAGATATATCTCTTCAGAGGATGGCGATATTACGTTAAAAACGGAAGTAAAAGATTTAATTAAAGAGAAAAATGATTGGATTCAGATTGTAGAAGAAAACGGAAAAGTCCTCTATCAATTTAATACACCAAGTGATGTCCCAACTTCTTATACAAAAACATCTTTACTCGCACATATACAGAATCATATAGAAAGCCCTTATACATTTACATATTGGGAAATTGAAGTAGAAGAAAAGAACGTACTTGTTATTTACGGCGGTATGTTAAAAAGTAATGCATTATTAAAAACCATTCAGAAAGAACACCCTTCTGTATCTACAGATTCATTCACATTAACGGAACAAAAAAAACAGTTACTCTCTAAAGAAAAAGCAACACTGCAAATATTTAATCATAATGGCGAAGAGGTTTTTTCCTATCCAACTGGAAAGAAAAAAACACTTTCAACAATACAGACTGCTCTTAACGAAAAAGAACCGTGGAATCATAAAGAAAACACGTCTAGCTTTTACGATGCAAATAGTGGTCAGCTTCTCGTCATTACAGCAAAAAATGAACGCTACTACCCAGATGACGAAATTGAGGATGTATTTACTAAGAAGTTTCTAATCGGATGCGGATTAATCCTTCTTATCGTCTTTGTTTATTTAGTCATTCTATCTATTTGGTACGGAAATAAGTTTGGGAAACCGTTACTACACGCAATGCGTTGGCTTAAAAATATCGCTGGTGGAAAATATGAAGAACCTGTTAGTAAAAAAGGAAAACCAGTTCGATTCAGGCGATCCGGTAAAGAAAAATGGTCATTTCGCTTGTTTAGAGATGTTACTAGTTCACTAGAGCACCTTTCTATTACACTCAAAAAAAATGATGCGATGAGGCAAGTACTGCAGCAAACACGTGAAGAATGGATTACTGGTCTAACACATGATTTAAAAACACCGCTTAGTTCTATATACGGCTATGCATTATTATTAGAATCGAAGCAGTATAATTGGACTGATCAAGATATTCAACAATTTGGCCTTGTAATGAAAGAAAAGTCACAATATATGACTACATTAATTGACGACTTAAGCTTAACGTATCAATTAAGGAATAATGCCCTTCCCGCACAGCATGTAAATGTTGAAATTAACCAATTCGTTCAAAAAATACTACTGCAATTTATTAATAATCCAACGCTGCAAAATCAAAATATTGAATTCGTACCAAGTTCAAACAAAATCCAATATTTCATTGAAGAAAAATGGTTCCAGCGTATTATCGAAAACCTACTCGCAAACGCTGTAAAACATAATAATGAAACGACAAACGTAATCGTAAAACTTTCGCAAAATGTAAATTCATTTACACTATCTATTTCAGATAACGGAAAAGGAATGGACGATAAAACAAAAGAGCTTCTATTCGAGCGATATTACAGAGGGACGAATACAGAAGAAAGCAACATCGGAACTGGACTTGGCCTCGCCATTACGAAACAGCTCGTTCATGCCCATAACGGAACGATTTCCATTGATAGTGAGCTTGGACAAGGAACGACGATTATACTTGTATTTCCGTTTAGTTCATAGGAAAAGGTGCTATATAAAAGTACCTTTTCTTATATTTTCTCTTTTCTGAGCAGGGTGCTAGTAACTGAAATTATATCGTACACAACTCTCATTATATCGACGTTTCGACAAAGGATATCGACTTACCTACAAAATACGAAAATAGTAGCAGCCTATTAATAAGAGAAGACCGTCCAAAAATACCTTTTGGACGGTCTTTCTTTCTATTATTTCTTCTTCACCGGTATCCAAAGCTCAACTTGAGCGAACTCACTCTTATCTGCATGGCAACGCTCATCGTATTGTTCAAACTCTGTAACTCCGCAATGTTCATATCCTGAATGCGGGAACCATTCTGAGAACACTGCATTCCACGTTTGGTGAATAGACGATACCATTTCTTCATGAGGAACTTTCGGCGTTGTAAATACTGCATACGTTGCGGATGGGAATGTACGCTTGGCAATCGCATTTGGTACATTTTCAAAATCTGTAACTTCCATTCCAATAATATAAGTGAAGTCTCCTGTTTCTAAATTAAAATCAGTACATAATCCAAGTTCTACCCATTGGCTCGTATCTTTACGATTCGGAATTGTCGTTCCAAGATCTTTTTGTAAATATTCTTGCCAAAAGGCCGGGATATCTTGATGATTTTTTCCTTCTTTACTTGTCGTCTTCAGTTCATAACCCGCCATTAAAAATTCTGGTTTATTTACAATACGATATTCCATTTGTATGCCCCCTAAATACGGATTTAATTTTCTTTGTTTTACATTCACTCTATAATACATCGGTGTTTCAATTTCTTGTTTTCGATATTCACTCGGTGTCATTTGAAATAATTTTTTAAAGGCTCTCGTGAACGTTTCGTGAGATTGAAAGCCATGCTCAAATGCGATATCAATAACTTTTTCATCCGTATGAGAAAGTTGATAAGCTGCCCGGGCTAACCTCCTCTTTCGAACATACTCCATTACCGTATCACCTACTAACGCCTGGAATACACGATGAAAATGCGACTCAGAAAAACCTGCAATCCGCGCTAAATTACGCAGCGTTTGTTTTTCCATTACATCTTCCTCAATATAATCAATTGACCTTTGAACTTGTGTTTCATAGCTTTCCATCTCTGTTCACCCGCCTTATATGTATTATGATAAAAGAGAATCCTATCCAATTCTTGACGTTTTTTACTATAATTCCATAAAAAATTGTAACTTTTTTATATGTATTTCGTTGTTATGTATGAAGGGAGGGAAATGTAGTGAAACGCAAACAATCATTAGAAGAAATTTACTCAGAGCATATGCAAGATTTATTTCGCTATCTTCTCTCCCTAACCGGAGATCCCCACCACGCTGAAGATCTCATGCAAGAAACTTTTTACCGAATGCTCGTCCATATTGACTACTATAAAGGAGAAGAAATTAGGCCGTGGTTATTTACAATTGCCTACAATGCCTTTATTGATTGGTACCGAAAAGAAAAGAAGTATAAAACAACGCAAATTGAAGAATTCCATTTACCAAACGTGCCAAGTACAGAGCACTCTTATTTCGTAAAACATGAGATTACTAGTTGGTTACAAAGTATATCCTCACTTCCGCTCGAAAGACGAAATGTGTTACTACTACGAGATTACTACGGATTCTCCTATAAGGAAATAGCAGAAATGACCGGTCTCTCGTTAGCGAAAGTGAAAATTGAATTACACCGCGGACGAAAAGAAGCAAGAAGCATAAAGGAGTGATACAGATGGGTTGTGCAGAGTTTAAAAAACTTTGGGAGAAATATGAAAAAGGAACGCTCACACGTGATGAGCAAGAACAGTTAGAAAGTCATATAGAAACTTGTGCAGAATGTGAAGCTCATTTAGATGAATTTCTTACGAAGAGTGAACCCGTAAAGAAAAAATTACCTCCAAAAGAACTTAAAGTTCCTTTTTGGAGAATTAAGTGGAAACATCGTTTACAGATGTTTGGTTTTATACTAGCAATTTGCCTCGTTATATATATGATCGGCGGGGTATTGTCTGCCTTTTATTTTCAAGCTGATAATGATAAGCGACTAAAAGAAATACGAGATGTTCCTTCTCTTGCACTTGAAGCAACTATCCCAAATAGCCGCGTTATGGGGGGCGGAACAAGTGTAGAAGCTTTCTTTCGTACAAACAGCCAATTTGATTTAGTGAAAACCGTCGGTAAAAAAGAAATGCCACTCGGTACAATAGAAATGAGCAGCTTCTTATCTTCTTTAAATATCACAAATCAATCTTGGATGAATATGCACTATCAACCGAACATCCACTTTGTTCACCCAAAAATAAAACAAGGTGATTATTTAAAAGAAGCATCTAAAAAGGTTTGGGATACACTTGGAAAGGTGCATGAAGGAACCGTTGCAGAAGTAGCAATATCTTTTGATAAAGCTTACACTTTACAAGAATTAGAGCCACTTTTATATAGTGTATTTGAAGCACAAGAAATGCCACCAACTCCTGTATGGTACGCTTTAGACACAGGACAAGAAAGAACAAATGTAGAAGACTATATTCTACATGGCGGGGAAGCTATAGGATTTCCAGAACATGTAAGATTCCTAGATAGTAACGCAGACAAGCACAAAACACCAGAAGATCAAGTAATCGAAATGATGCGTATTCTTTCTATCCATAAAAAAACGGTAAGCAAAATAGCAGCGCTTCCTGAGAAAGAACTAAACTTAGATAAACGTTATAAATATGTAAAAGATAACGGCGTAAAAGTATATGGCATTGTCATTACCGGTCCGTCGAAAGAGTTATTAAAATTACAAAACTCCCCGCACGTACGTTATGCGACTCTTGGAGATATTGAGATTTGGAATTGGTTTGATCATTAAAAACGAAAAGGTTGCGTAGAAAATAGCTACTATTTCCTACGCAACCTTTTTAATAATAATCTAAAAAAATATAACAATTTTATATTTCACTAACTGAATCCGTGAATAAAGCATGAAATACGTTAACTTCCCCCATACGTAAACATTCCGTTTCTATATCAGGAATTGCAGTTCTAGCAACCTCTCGTTCTACTCTTACAAATCCTTTTGTATTCATTAGTTTTTCAAACTTACAAACGTTATCCATTTCTACATCGGCTGTTTCAAAAATCCATTCCCTTAACTCTTCATCATATGTTGTTTTTAATACGTAGTAATAATAATATTTATCAAGTAAGCTAACAAAAACCCCTAAATCAAGACGCTCGCCTCTTGATTCACGTATCCAATCAATATCATCATTTAACATCGGTTCTTTTCCATTTAATAACACGTTATACTCTAAACAATTGTATAGGTTTAAATCTGTATAGTCTGAAACATGATAATCGCAAAATGTTGACTCGATTAAGGACAAAACTTCCTTTTGAAAGCTTTTGTTTTCTATAAATGTTTCTTTTAGCTCTATAAATCGTTTATGCTCTTTAGATTCCTCGTACAATTCTTCTTCTTTCGCAATATTTTTTGGAAAGAATTTGTAAACTGTTTCTTTTAAATCATTCATCATTTCAGGTTCCGCCGTTTTAAACATTCTGTAAATCCCCCTATGTTAAAAAGAATTCTCGCCGCAATAAAGAATCATACCCCAAATATGTTATTAATTAACAAATAAATTATATTAAAATAAGCAATGCGATTCAATTCTGTTTTTTAAATTTTTTTCTGTTATAATGGCTGATTCCGAACATTAGGTTTATCATAATATGAAAATTACAACAAAAAACGACAAAATCCTTTGAATTTCCTTAAAAAATATGAGAATCCATATAT
>NZ_JBHWYR010000059.1:0-30679 GCF_042728695.1 Bacillus sp. NPDC060175 | reverse complement strand
AAAAACGCCATCCTTTCCTATGATTCTACAGAAAGAATAACGTATTTTTTCATTTTAGGGGGGATTTTGTTTTATTAGGTTGATAGCGATGGGGTCACATCACATATCCATCAAGTTAAGAAAAGCAATTACCACCAATACGGAAATTTTGTGCATTTTGCTCTTTTTATTGCTTTAGGTTCACTAGTCCTTTTATCTTGATGGACATAGAGCACGGCTCCCTACTATCACTTTTTACCTTGTAAATATATGTTCCATACTATAAAATCTAATAGTATTTATATTTTTCAGAAAAATCAAAACAAAATATGAACTTTATTGTATAATGTTGTAAAAAGATGTCGGAGGGATTTAATGTTAAATACAATATCTCAATTCACAATTAAGCTTTCATCAATTCTTTTATCACTCTTACTATTACTAAATTTACCTTATTTATTTATCACTCAACAAGGATTTACCTTTCAACCAATTTATTTTTTTAATCAGATCGTTACTATGTTAAAACAGGTTTTCTCCCCTGAATCATTAGTAGTTATCGGATCAGACCCGAAATTTGGTAGTTTCAAAAAGACACCATTATTTCCAACTGTTTTAGAACCTTACCTATATTCATTTACTGTATTATTTATAGCCTTTTTTCTTGCGCTCTTTCTATCATCTAGTATGGCATTTTTTTATTTTTTAGCAAAAGATTATATAAAAAAATGGATAAACCGAATTGTGTTCATATTAGAAGCTGTCCCTGATATGATGATGATGATTTGTTTGCAAATATTTTTCATATGGGTACTTCAGAAATTCGGGGAATCTCCTGTCACCATTATTTCTTTTAATGAAAATCGAGCTTATTTACTCCCCATTTTATCTTTAGCAGTCTTACCTACATTACAAATGTTTCGGATGATGGTGTTATACATAAAAGAAGAACATGGAAAACATTACGTAGAGGTTGCATATGGAAAAGGACTTTCATCAAGTTATATACTATGCATTCATTTATTCAAAAATATATCTATCCACTTCTTTCACCATTTAAAAACGATTTTTGTTTTCTTACTTTCTAACTTATTCATTTTAGAATTTGTTTTTAATATGGAAGGCATTATTCAATTTTTATTTAGGAAGGCGTTTGTTTCACCTCCTGCTGCATTTATCATACTCGTCATGATTATTTTACCGTTTTATTCTATTTTTCAAATAATCACTTTTATGATGAATAGATGGAAAAAACAATTGAAAGGAGCAGCTCTATGAAATCTATTTGGAAATCAAAACGCTTTTTAATCGGCTTTACTTATCTTTTCATACTTATTTCAGCTAGTTTTATTTATAGTTGGTTCTTTAAAGATAACATCCCAAAACCTCCTCAGTTACTTTACAATGACAATAACGAATTACTTGGAAAGGCCCCCTTTCCACCATCGTTAATGCCGCCTTTTGGAACTGATCGTTTTGGAGAGTCTGTTTTCTTACAAATTGTAGAAGGAGCAAAATTCACCATTTTATTAGCCGTGGCAATTAGCTTCTTTCGAATTTTATGCGGAACATGTATAGGAATCCTCTTAAGTTTATATGCTCCAAAATTCAAGAAATTTTTCCAGGCATGCTCAGAAGTTTTTTATTATATTCCAACTCTATTTATCGCATTCATACTCATCACGCCCGTTAATATTGTAATCACATCAAATGCTGATAGATTAGATCCAAATATTTCATTTACGTTTTATCAAGTACTCGTACTTATTTTCGTCGCTCTGCCTACACTTTCTTTATATATATCCTCAGAGGTTGATGAATTTATGAAACGAGATTACATTTTAAGTTCACAATTACTGGGTGCTAGCCGTTTTCATATTATCAAAAAACACTTACGAGTCTTATTACTTGACCGCTTATTTGTATTATTTATGGAACATATCGTCCAAACGCTCATCCTCGTTATCCATTTAGCATTGCTTAATATTGTAATTGGCGGGATACAAATGCGTGAACTCTATGACGGAGTGCTCAAACCTGTTTCTCTATCTAATGATTGGGCAGGCCTTATTGGATTAAATCGTTATGAAATGAATCTTTCATGGTGGATTATTTTTTATACTCTCGCTTCATTCTTTATTACGATTCTATTTATTAAGCTTATGACAATCGGGATTCAAGATGCACTGAAAGCAAGAGATTCGCAAACTGTAGCAATTCAATCCGTTCCAGATCATAAAAAATTTGTTAAACATAAAGATTCTTTTTCGTTTGCAAATAAATTAAACCTTTAATCATTTCTCATTAATCGGCATTGATATTAGTGGAATATAAAGAAGATGATCCTTGTTGAATACAGGGATCATCTTCTTTATGCCGTCTAACTTTTTTTAATGTCCTTTGCTAGACTCATGCTTTTTATATTTAAAGTGAATTAATTGCAATCACAATTTTGTTGTTTAAAATCAATTACCATTCGTCCCTGAATTCTACCTTGTTCCATTTCTTCGAATACACCTTGTACTTCATCTAAAGGACAAGTTTGAACAACCGGGACTACTTTTCCTTCTGCACCGAACATAAATGCCTCCTCTAGATCCTTACGAGTACCTACTAGAGAGCCAACTACTTCAATTCCGTCTAGTACAAGTCGTGGAATGTTTAAATCCATAGTTTCTACTGGTAAACCTACCGCAACTACTTTACCGCAGGCACGTACTGCATCAACCGCTGAGTTGAATGCTACTTTAGAAACGGCTGTTACTACAGCAGCATATGCCCCACCAAACTCCTCTTGAACAATCTTATCAGCTGTACCTTGAGTAATTGGGTTGATAGTCATATCGGCACCAACCTCTTTTGCCAAGGCTAATTTGTCGTCATTAATATCTACTGCAATTACCTTTGCACCAAATACATTTTTAGCATATTGGATAGCTAAGTTACCTAATCCACCACAACCATAAATTACGATAGGTTGACCAGGTTTAATATCTGATACTTTAATAGCTTTATATGTAGTTACGCCTGCACATGTAATTGATGATGCTTGAGCAGGATCTAATCCTTCTGGTACTTTCACTGCATAATCAGCTGTAACGATACATTGTTCAGCCATACCACCATCTACTGAATAACCAGCGTTTTTAACTTCACGACAGAAAGTTTCTCTACCAGTTACGCAATATTCACAACGTCTACAAGATTGGAACATCCATGCAATACTTACACGGTCACCAAGCTTAAGTGAAGTAACATCATCAGCAATTTTAGTAACAATACCTACACCTTCATGACCAAGGATGCGGCCATCTGTGTTTCCAAAATCATGATTCGCAACGTGTAAATCAGTGTGGCAAACTCCACAATACTCTACATCTACTAGCGCTTCACCCGAGTGTAACGGACGTAATTCCTTTTCAATAACTTCAATGTTTGCTTTGCTGTTTTTATTAACTACTACTGCTTTCATATGTGATCTCCCCTTTAGTGTTTTAGAGTTTTAATGAGTTTATCTCACAACTACTGTCCTCACTATTTTGGCTAATTATTGTACCAAATTTAAGTGTTCAATCATCATTACAGGTTCATCATAACATGATATTTCATAAGAGAATTGTGAATTTATGAACAATGTTTGAATTATTGCATAAATTGGTTTTTTATTTTACATATGTGAATTATATAGAGTATTTTTAACTGAATGTTTTTAAAGATGAGCGCTTATGAATATAAGTAGGTCGCATTTTTCTACAGGAAAATAAATCAACTACATTTAGGGATTATATAATCAAACTATCCACCAATATAAAAAAGCTCTTCATTTGAAGAGCTTTTTATATTCGCTTCATTGAAATTGTTTCACGTATACTTTGTAAATTTTGCAGTGTTTCCTCCTGTCGTTGCAACGACAAACCCACATACAAAGTATCTAATAAACTAAGCTGCGCTAATCGTGATGAACTTGCTTCCGTACGAAATTCAGTCTCACGCGTCGAAGTATATAGCGTTATATGAGCAAGTTGGCTTAATGCCGATTTTTGATAGCTCGTAATCGCAATAATGCAAGCTCCCCTTGCTTTTGCTACTTCTAATGCTTCCAGTAATCCTTTATTACTACCAGAATGAGAAATTGCAATGACTACTGCTTCTTTTGTAAGTAAACCAGCACCCATAATTTGAAAATGAGAATCTGTATGAGAAATACAAGAAATACCCGTTCTCATAAATTTATGATATGCATCCATCGCAATAATTCCAGAGCCACCATTTCCGTAAAACTCAATTCGGTTCGCTTCTTGCAAAGCTCGTACAGCTTGCTCAAGTGCGGTGTCATTTAACAAATGCAATGTATCTTGCAGTCCTGTAATATGCGAATGAAAAACTTTTTTAGCAACAGTTACCATACTATCTTCTGCTGATACTTCTTCATGAATATTTTGCATCGGTGTATGTACAATTTCACGAGCTAATGTAATTTTCAAATCTTGAAACCCTTGAAAACCAAGGTGTTTACATAAGCGGAATATCGTAGCTTCGGAACTATTCGTAACTTCCGCTAATTCCGTAATCGATTTATGTACAACATCTTGTGGATGTTTCAAAATATGTTCAGCAATACTTCGTAATTTCGGTGATAAACCATTTAACGAAGCCTGAAGCTTTCCAATCCCACTTCTTGTACCAGGCATAGCATATCTTCTCCTTCCATAGTAGCTTTATCCCGTATTAACGGGCAGTAAGACTCCCACCTCAAAATCCGAGGAATGCAAGGGAGTTAGATGGGAGTCTTACTGCCCGTAAAAACCCGATTGGTTCAACTAATAATCAGTGAGGATGGACCCCCCACTGATTAAAGTTTCACTTTATTGTACCTAATTATTGAAAGAAGAAAAACCTTTATTCGGCATCTCTATACATTTTAATTTCTCATATGTATTCTGGCGTAACATGTAACACAATTATTCATATTTATTATTAGTTTCCCCCGTGTTTCACTGCGTATAATGCAGCTTGTGTGCGGTCATCTACTTCCAATTTAGCCAATACGTTAGAAACATGTGTTTTAACCGTTTGTTCTGTAATATGAAGCTCCGCTGCAATCTCCTTATTACTTCTTCCTTTCGCAATTTCACCAAGTACTTCTTGCTCCCTTTTCGTTAACATCGAAAAAGGATTTTCTTTTTCTTTCTTGAATACTGACCGCCCTAATAGCGCAGGTGTTACTTTCGGATGAAAATTCGCATTCCCTTGATATACCGCAACAATTGACGCAACAAGTTGATCTGGCTGTACTTCTTTTAATTGATATCCATCTGCCCCAGCTTCTAATGCTGGCAAAACATAATCTTGTTCTGAAAAACTACTTAACATAAGAATTTTTATTGTCTTATCGTATTGTTTTATACGTTTTGTCGCTTCAATACCGTCCATTTTAGGCATTGATAAATCCATTAATACTACATCTGGCTTTTCTTGTTGAACAAATGTTAGTGCCTCTTCACCATTTTCTGCTTCACCAATTATTTCAAATTCCTCTCTCGTTTTCAAAAAGAATACGAGTCCCCTTCGAACGATATGATGATCTTCTACTAATAGCAATTTAATCTTCACTAAACTTCCCCCTTCAAACCGGTAATTGAATTTCTATTTTCGTCCCCTTTTCCGGCTCTGCTTTTATTCGAAAAATTCCCCTCATTAATTCAATTCGTTCTTTCATACTTTTCAAACCAAGTGCTGACTCTCTTACTTGATCCTGTATAAACCCTATTCCGTTATCTTCTACGTGAAAATGTAACTGGTTATTTTCCATTCTTAAACGAACATTTACCTTTTCACACGAAGCATGTTTTTTACAATTATGTAGTGCTTCTTGACTAATACGCCATAAAACTTCTTCTAGTTCATCTCCAATTGAAACCATTCCATCAATACGAACTTCTACTTGGATCCCTAATAACTTCCCGTAATTTTGAATTGCTTCTGATAAACCTTTTTCTAATCCTTCAGGTCTTAATTGCCAAATTAATAGCGTCATCTCTTGTAATGCTTCTTGCGATAATTCCCCAATATAACTTAACATCTCTTGCAAATCTCTATTTTGCGTCATATTCAGAGTACCTTTCGCTGTTAGCATAATAGAAAATAACAATTGTTTAACTGAATCATGTAAATCACGAGCCAATCGATTTCTTTCAGCTACAACTACGTATTTACGTTCTTTCTCCACTAACTGAATACGTTGTATTGTCGTTCCAATTTGAAATGCAATCGATTCTAATAACGCTAACTCTTCCTCAGAAAAATGAGTCTTATGAGGTGCGGCCACATTTAATAGACCAAATTTCTCTGATCCGGACCTAAGTGGAATTGTCGCATGATGTGTAACATCTTCTGTTTCACCCCAATTACATTCAATCGCATCTTCTATTCGCTTACATTCAATAATATTTGTCGCTTTTTCTAATCTGCCATTCACAAAACGCTCTACACACCAACAGTCTCCTTCACACATCGGCTTCTTCTTTTTCCACGTAAGAGCTGGTGGTAAGTTTTCGTCTACAAGCATACGATGCTTTCCACTTTCATCAATAAAGAATATCCACCCTGTTTGTAAATCCATAACTTGTAATAATGTATGTAAAACTTTTTCTAACATGTCCTGTAAATTCGTTGCTTCATTTAGCAATTCCGCAATTTCTTTTAATGCTTCTAAACGATGCATCTCTTTTTCTTCAAAGTTCATTCTCATCACCAACTATCATTATAACATTAAGAAATTTCTAAATTCTACAAACAAAAAAAGAACCGAATTCCTTCAGCTCTTTTTTCGGAGATATCCCATACATTTCATTCAAATCTGCTGATTTGCAAATCTAAATTCTAAACCAAAACAGAAATTAGCTAGTTTTCATTAACTGTCTGATAAAGATTGTCCCACATGGATATTCTGTAAACTTTCAGTGTTAACGAGCATATTCGCTGCTGGCATTTGTACTTGATTTTTATGGAACATAGACATTAATTCAAATCTTACTTGTCTAGAAGTTTCAAAATAATCTTCTGGCCTAATCAAACCTGTAATACAAAATTCATATCCAACATATTTAAGGTTAGGATTTAAGTCTGTAACCCCAACATATTTAAATGGTTCAACAGCTTCATCATCTACTCTATAAAGACTTTGATCCAATTTTCCATTACAAATAACACATACGTCTTCTAACAATTCCTTAACTCTTGTAGGATCTTCCTGATAACTTACCGTGATGCGTTCAATTACTCGCATCCATCCTTTATTAAAATTTTGTATCGTTCTAATCTCTCCATGTGGTATGGTAAGTAGTTTTCCTGACCATTCACGTATTTGCATAAAACGAATACTAATTTCCTCAATAGTTCCTGAATTTGTTCCATTAAAAGTAACAAAATCGCCAACACGAAACTCTTTGTCCGCTAATCTCGCAAAGCCTAATATGACATCTTTTAGCATCTGTTGCGCAGCAAAACCGATGACAACTCCCGCTATCCCTGCACCTGCAATAATACTTTTTATATCTACAAATTGACTAATTAAATATATGATAAGACTGATGATAATGATATATCTAAAAATAGATCGAATTACACTTTGAATCGTCTGTTCTACCTCTTCATCAAAAAAGCTTGATTTTCTAAAAAACCAATCAATAACGCGGTTTATGACAAAAGAAATAATCATAAGAACTAAAGCAAATAGTAAAAACCTTAAAAGTAAAAACTCCCTTACATAATTAAAAAAATCTTCAGTATACGTTAATACACTCATCTATCCACTTCCTTATTTTTAAAAAATTTCATGCAGAGCTAATCTATTGTAATTACTTATTGATTATCTCAAAATTTGCTTTTGCAACTTTTTCCCCTGACCTTTCATTTTACTTTCTTAACTATGTATTTGTATCCCTAGTTCATCTTCAGCAATATAACCCTTTCATCAATCTTTCAACTTCTGATGCCCTTTTCTATTTACTATAAATATACCCTTTTTAATAATCTAAAGGGAGATTACAATAGAAATTTTTATAAACAACTTTGTAATACTCACCTCGTTCAAAGGAATACATTCACATAACACCGAATAGTTCATTTGATACTTTTTTCACGGAGGTTACAATTTATGGAATATATCAAAGAACTAAGAGAAATTGTTGGATCAAGACCACTCAATTTAGCAGGAGTTGCTGTAGCTGTTTTAAATGATCAAGGACAAATATTACTACAACAAAGACGAAATGGCATGTGGGGTGTTCCTGGAGGTTTTGTGGAACTTGGTGAATCCACAGAAGAAGCCGGAAGACGAGAAGTGCTTGAAGAAACAGGTATTGAAATTGGTACACTTCAGTTAGTAAGTGTACTTTCAGGTAAAGAGTTTTTTGTGAAATTAGCGAACGGAGATGAATTTTATCCTATAACAATCGCTTACCTTTGCAAAGATATTAAAGGTGGCTTGCTAAAAGCTGATGGAGTTGAATCATTACATGTACAATTTTTTGATTTAAATGGGCTACCAGAAAACATTAGCCCGTTCATTAAAAAGTTAATTCAACAGCAAGTCGTTTCTATTTAAATGTGAAAAAGAGACCTTTTTAAAGGCCTCTTTTTCACTTCACTTCTGCATGTAAACAAGATTTAAAATGTCCAAGTGCATATTCATGTCCTTGCGCATTAAAAGATGCAACTGCCTTTTCATATACAACAATTTTAAATCCTTTATTATAAGCATCTACTGCTGTATGAAGAACACAAATATCAGTGCAAACCCCTACAAGATGAACTTCTTCTATTCCTCTTTCTCTAAGCTTCATCTCTAAATCTGTTCCAGCAAATGCACTGTACCTCGTTTTGTCCATGTAGTATACATTCTCAGAATTTTTGTATGTTTCGTATACATCCTGTAATTCACCGAATAAGTCTCTTCCGTTTGTACCTGCTATATTATGAGGAGGGAATAATTTTGCTTCTGGATGATATTCATCAATTTCTTCATGTTTATCGATTGCAAACACTACGTAATCTCCATTTTCAATATATTGCTTTGTTATATGTACAAGTTCCTTCTCAATTTCTTGACCTGGTTTCCCGCAAGTTAAGGCACCTTTTTCAGCTACAAAATCATATGTATAATCGATATTAATAAGAGCTCGTTTCATAACTACTATCTCTCCCTCTCCTGTTTCACAATAAACAATAGAAAATTTGTTATTACGACATCGTATGTACTATTCGACATTTCAAATGAAATACCTACATTTTTCTTGCAAAACTTACCTTAATCTAAGCTTATCATAAAACAGATACACAATGACAAAACATGCTGTTCCTATTAGCATGTCATGGATTTGATAATTGAGCGTAACTTCAACCACCTCTTGTAAAGTAAACCAGATTATCGAAATCATCATACTAAGCAAGATGATACGAACAAATCGCTGCACACCTTCCACCTCTTTCACTTTCGTAGTAGTAAAGAGTAATTTCTTACTATTCATACGTACTAGAAAGTGAAAAAATCATTCTCAATAACCTAATTATATCCAAATTAAAAAGTACACTACTACTTGAAGTAATGTACTTTTTATCCATAATTAAGACGCTGGCTTCGTTTCAAACGTCGCTTGATTAAAGCTAATGACTTTTCCTTTTGGGTCATTATTTTCAAACTGAGCTGCAGTAATCGTATGACTACCTGTCTCAAGTGTCTTTTCTTTTAATTGTACTGTTGTCTGTGTTGTACTAGTTACTTGATGTTTATCTGCAAATATTTGATCTACAAATACGAATGTTTCTTTATCGTTTTGAAAATTAGAAAGTTCTAATTCAACTTGCTGAATTAAAGTATCTTTTTTGATAAATACAGTCGGTATATTGCCGTTTTCAGAAGTACCATCTGGTGTAATGACTTTTACTTTCCCTTCTCCAACTGGTACTGCCCCTTCAGGAAATACAACCATACTCTCATCACTCGCATTTACAACTTGTTCTTCCTGATTTGACTGTGCATCCTCTTTTTCCTTTGGAGCACCACAGCCTACTAATAACAATACAGACAATCCAGCGATTATGAATTTCTTCAAAATTCATCCCCCCTGTAATTTCATTATACAAAAATAACTTTGTAATTTTAAAACTATTTTTAACACTTTCATGAACAAATACTAGTAGCTTGCTCACGATTACTGTACCATACTTTCCTTAATAGAACATTAATTTTTTTAAAGAAATAAATAGTAATTCCACCTTATTCATCATTTTAGCCCAATTCATAAAAAAAATATCCACGCAAAATAAAAAGACATTGTTATTTCAATGTCTTTTCCACATAGCATTTAAAAAATAAATGTTGTGATCTCATCTACTTCTTTTCGAGAAAGTTTCTTCGGTTTATCTTTCGGATAGCCGAGTGAAATTACCATATTAATTTGTTTTTGAGGCTCAATTTGTAAATATTTTCGCAGTTCATCTTGAGCTAACAATACAGGTCCTGTCATTGGACAAGTGCCAAGTCCTCTCGCATGTGCAGCCAACATTAAGTTTTGTGCTGCTAGACAGCTACTCTTAATTCCCTCCTCTTCCCATACTGAATCAGGAACGAAGTCAATTGGATCAAATATCTTTTCACGAAACTTTGACTCGTACGGCGTTGCTAAACATACAATTAATACTGGCGCCTCAGAGAAAGCTGTCGCATATGGACCGAAAGAACGTGTAAGTAATTTCCCTGCTTTCTCTTCTCCATTTTCTGCTGCCTTTGCCGCAAGTTTATGTAATGCATCCCATGTCATTTGTTCAATTTCTTTAATTTTCTCTCGATTCATAATGACCAAGAACTCCCACGTTTGTGAGTTCGTATCACTCGGTGCATAACGAGCACAATCAATAATTTCTTTTATATCACTAATGGATACTTCTTGTTCTGTAAACTTTCTAACACTTCGTCTACCGTGAATTACTTCTTTAAAATCTTCATAATTCATACATTAAATCCCCTTTTTACAGCGTTTTCAAAATTTATCCTATGGTTGAATTATATCATGAAAAAAAGCTGGGGGAATACCAGCTTTTTTCCTTATTATTAATTTGTCACTTTAAACAAACTAATACTTTCTTCATATGCAGTTTGTAGTTTTTTCGTAATTGGTCCTCTTTCGCCGCTTCCAAACTTCTCATCACCAATTTGAACAACAGGGAATATTTCAAGTGGTGTCGCTGTAAAGAAGCATTCGTCAGCTTCATATACTTCTTGTAATGAGAATTCACGCTCTTCTACTTCAATATGTAAAGCTTTCGCTAATGTAATAACGTAGTGGCGAGTAATGCCGTGTAGAATAAAATTATCGGCCGGATGTGTAATTAATTTATTATTTTTCACCATAAAGAAATTCGAATGACACCCTTCTGTTACAACTCCATCTCGTACTAATATCGCTTCTTGATACCCTTGCTCGTTTATTTTATTTTTAATCATGATATTAGGTAGAAGGTTTAAAGATTTTATATGACAGAACTTCCAGCGTATATCCTCTTCTACAGTAACCTTTATTCCTTGTTCCATAGTAGCGGTAGGTCTTGGAAACGAAACAATATTCGCAAAATATGTTGGTTGTAAATCTTTTTCATACACATGATTTCGAGCTTGAGCTCCACGTGATATTTGAAGATACACATTCCCATCCTCTTGAAATTGATTTCTTTCAATCATTTGATGAAGTTCTTCAACTAACTCTTCCTTTGTAAACGGCGGAACAATTTTAATTTCCTTCATAGATTTAAAAAATCGTTCCAAATGTAAATCTAATAAATGAGGCTTCCCATCGTATAGCCTAAATACTTCATATATGCCGTCACCAAATTGGAGTCCCCGCTCTTCTAAGGCAACCATCGGCTGTTCTTCCTTCGTATTTACAATTCTTCCGTTAAACAAAATCCAATCTTTATGAGTAGCTTTCATTCCTTCCCACTCCTTTATTCCATGATTGGTTTTATTGTACAACTTATCCATACTTAAAAGAAGGAATTTTCTGCATTTAACTAAACAAAAAAGTACATCACCTATTTAAAGTGATGCACTCAATCATTCATTTATTTCAAAAAATATTTTTCAATATTGATTATATTTAATATATGATGAATCATTATACACCCACTGATTTCCACCAAGGTTCAACCAACTGTTTTGATTAATAAATACTAAATAAGATTCTGGTTTATTTAATTTACGAATAACTGAAGAAGATGTTGATGGACCACTTCTTAAATTCACATTCGTTCCTTGAATATATGCGACACCAATTGCGCTTCCATCACTATTGCTCGTCTTTACAAAATTAATATACGAAGGGTCATTATACACCCATTGTCCATTTCCTAAGTCTAACCATCCGTTACTTTCCTGATATACGACATACGATTCTGGGGAGTTTAGCTGACGAATAACTGAAGAAGACGTTGATGGGCCACTTCTTAAATTCACATTTTTCCCAAGTATATAGGCAATCCCCTTCGTTTGTGGAGTTGGCTCTGGGTTTGGAGGCTGCGGATTTGGAGCTACTCCAAAAATAGCTGCTATTCCGTTTGCATATGCTTGGCTTAAATCTTCAATAAATTGTGGATTTTTCAATAAATTAGCATCAAACGTTGTATCAATAAAGGCAGTCTCTGTTAAAATTGCATCCATTGCAGTCTCCCTTAGTACCGCATAATTTGCCTTTTTTGCTCCTCGATCACGAAGGCCGTATTTTGTTAATACAGGATTGACTGCTGCATGCATCTTTTGTTGCTTTTCATATGCGGAACTACTATTAGATAGCGCGTTGTAAATATAACTTTCAAATCCAGTGCCACCGCCACTATTAATGTGAAATGAGATAAAATAATCTGCACCAAATGAATTAGCAATATTAGCACGTTCTGATAAAGAGATAAACACATCACTATCACGTGTCATTTTAATATTGATTGGATAATTTGCAGATAAAATATCTCGCACACGTCTAGCAATTTGAAGTGTTAACTCTTTTTCCACTAACCCATTACCAACAGCACCAGAATCATATCCACCATGCCCTGCGTCTATAACAAGTTTCATATATCTTTTTCGTTCCTTTCTTTATTGTAATAAGCTTTCATTTCTACTCGTCCTATTTTATGTTAATTGTACAAGTTCCGTTACAAGTACAAATAAAACCCCCCCTTATGTAAGGGGGGTTCTATCACTTTTTTTTAACCAATTTAAAATGAATATGTATGATTGATAGTGGATGTAACGTACGCAAAATAAAAGACACAAAAGAAATATTCCAACACCGCTATATAGCAAACCAAACTTCAAAAAGATGTTCAAAAGAGGCGGGAAATGAGATGCGTTTTGTAATACAAATAACATGCAAAACAAAATTACAAACACAGGTATATATTGTAATTCATATGGCCTTCTCTTCTTATACATTTTTTTTCGAATGAAAATCTGGCATAACTCTGCTACAATAAAGCAACTTCCAACTAATGCAAGACCAGCAGTCATTGTCATACGTTCACCTACCCCATATTCATTTCATCAAGCAATCAATATTCACTATATTTTCTTTACATATATTCCATTTTCCTCAATAAAACCAGATCTCTCTATGAAAGATTTAGCTTGTTCAGTAAACATCTCTTGCAATACTTTTATTTCTTTCACATTTCTCTGTTTCATCATTTCTTCAAATGTAAAATACGTATTTGTCCCGTATCCATAACCTTGATAATCAAAATGAATAATTAACTGTGACAAAATAGCACTCTCTTCTTGAACGCTATAATCTATTACACCAATATATGTATCATCAACCTTTACACAATACTGAACCTTTTTCTCATCTAAGCTGTGTGAGTGAAACATTTCTTTTACAGCGCTTTCATTTTCTGTATTTACTTTCTCAAACGTAATCATATGTTGTCCATCCTTTTACTATTATTGTATCAATAATAAATGCAATTTATGAAAAAAACCTTAAGATCGAATGCGACCTTAAGGTTTTTTATTAAACTAAGCTATACGCACGCTTTGTTTCTTCGTGGAACTTATTCGTATCGTATTTATGCTCAACATAAATTTGATGCCATACCATAAACGCAAGTACAGTCCAAATTTTACGGCTATAATCGCCTTTATCTGCACAATGTGCTTCCAGTAAGTTTAATACATACTGTTTTTCGATTAAATGCTCAGTTTTGCTTTCTTTAATAATATTTACAGCCCAATCGTGCATTTCATCTTTTAACCAGTGACGAATTGGTACTGGGAATCCAAGCTTTTTACGATCTAACACGTGGTCCGGAACAATTCCACGAGCTGCTTCACGTAATATAGCTTTCGTTGTTCCATTTGCAATTTTAAATTCTGTCGGAATTTTAGATGCAACGTCAAATACTTCTTTATCTAAGAACGGTACACGAAGTTCTAATGAATTTGCCATCGTCATTTTATCAGCTTTTAATAAAATATCGCCGCGTAACCATGTGAACATATCAATGTACTGCATTTTACTTACATCATCATAATCTTTAATTTCGTTATACAATGGTTTCGTGATATCCATATAGTTAACACTTTCATCGTAATACTTCATTAATTCAGCTTTCTCTTCTTCACGGAAGATTTTCGCATTTCCATAGTAACGCTCTTCGATTGGCGTACATCCACGCTCTAAGAAGCTTTTTCCTTTAAACCCTTCTTTAAGAGCGCCACTTAATGCCTTTAGAACACTCTTTCCTGGGCTAGGAATGTAAGAGAACATTTTTAAAGAGTTTGGCTCACGATAAATGTTATATCCACCAAATAGCTCGTCTGCACCTTCACCAGAAAGAACAACCGTTACATGTTTACGCGCTTCTTTCGCAACGAAATACAATGGTACAGCTGCTGGATCCGCTAAAGGATCATCCATATGCCAAATGATTTTTGGGAACTCATCCATAAATTCTTGCGCTGTAATGAATACGTTATGGTTTTTAACTCCTAATTTCTCAGCAGTTTCTTTCGCAACATCAACTTCACTGAAACCGCGTTGTTCGAAACCAATAGAGAATGTTAATAGATTTGGATTCATTTCTCTTGCGATAGAAGCAATAATAGATGAATCGATACCACCAGATAAGAAAGAACCTACTGGTACATCACTACGCATATGTACTTTTACAGAATCGTATAATACATCACGAATTGCTTGGATATGCTCCTCTTTCGTTGCGCTTGAAGCGTTGAAATAAGGATTCCAATAGCGATGGATTTCCATCTCTTTACCGATTTCTTTTACGAAGTAATGACCAGGCTCAATTTTGTTAACATCAATTGTTAATGTTTCTGGCTCTGGACCATATTGGTACGTAAAGTAGTGTTGTAGTGACTTTGGGTTTACCCCTTTGTCTTCCATTACATGCATAATACTTTTCTTCTCAGATGCGAAGAATGTAGTATCACCTTGTTGTGCGATGTATAAAGGTTTAATACCGAAGTGGTCACGTGCACCGAAAAGTTTCTTTTCTTCACGATCCCAAATCATAAATGCGAACATACCACGAAGGTAGTCTACACATTTTTCTTTCATATGTGCATACAATGCAATAATAACTTCTGTATCAGATTGTGTAGCAAAAGTTGCACCTTTTTCAAGTAACATTTCACGTAGTTCTACATAATTGTAAATTTCACCATTAAAAATAATTACATATCGATCATTTTCATAAGTTAGCGGCTGATGTCCTGCCTCTAAGTCAATGATACTTAAACGGCGGAAGCCAAATTGTACATGTTCATCACGAAAATATCCTTCGTCATCTGGACCGCGGTGGAAAATCATCGTGTTCATATTTTCAAATTGATGTTTTTCTGTTTCTGAAAATCCTCTAGGGTTTTCACATAAACATCCTACAAAACCACACATACTTCTTACCCTCTTTCGGTTTTCATTCTGTTTCTATACTATATATCAACCCTATTTATACTAGCATAATCAGCTGAATATGGCGACCAAAAACTATAAAAAAATCACTCCATTTCACATTTTTAACAATTTTTTATGAAAACATGAAAATTAGGCAATCACCTTTCTCCGCTTTTGTCATATGATATTGCAAATTGATTTCTAGGAGGGAATACCATGAGTGAAGAAAAAAAAGATACTTCTCGCCCACCGGTTCGCAATTATTTAAAGCAAATTGATGATTTTTTTGAGCAAACACCACTTCGCAATGTAATCGCTGATTTGAATCATTTTTTCCAAAAAGGAAATCGTTTATTAACATTTCCTGTAGATTTATATGAAGTTGGTGAAGAACTCGTTGTTACAGCTGAACTACCGGGTATACAAAAAGAACAAATTCAAATTGAAATACAAACCGAATACTTAAAAGTCTCTGTAAAAGAAGATATCCTTGAAGAGACAGAAGAACAAACATCTCATAACTATTATCGCCGAGAACGTTCCATTTCAGAAGCAGCAAGAATGATTAAGTTACCATATTCCATTAATAAAAAAGCAGCGAAAGCTTCCTATCAAAATGGTGTGTTAGAAATTCGTGCACCGAAACTTCCGCAGCAACATGACATTTTATCTATAGACTAATGAAAAAAAGAAGGGTGCCATGCACCCTTCTTCTTTAATCCACTAACCGCTTCATATCACGTATTATATCTTCGTATGGCGTATTACTAATGCCACTATATTTTTTCATTACTTTCCCATTTTGATCAATTAAGAAAAATGATGTTCCATGAATAACTTGACCATTCTCAGGTTTATCTACAAGCGATTGGAAATTTTCTTTTGAAAACTTTGTAATATCTTCTAACGAATAACCCGTCAATAAATTCCAATTACTAGTATCTTCTGTAAACTTTTGAATGAAAGCTTTCAGATTTTCTGGCTTATCAAGGTCTGGATCTACACTAAACGATACAAACTCAACGTCTAACTTCTCTTCCTTTGCCATCTTCTGTAATTTTGCCATATTAGCAGTCATTGGCGGACAAACCGTTTGACAGTTTGTAAACATGAAATCAGCTACCCAAACTTTCCCTTTTAAATCTTTTGTACCAAACGGCTTTCCTTCTTGATTTGTAAATTGGAAAGTTTCTAAATCCCAGTTTAACGGTTTACGTAATTTTGACCCGGAACTGCTACAACCTGCAAGTACAAAGAGACAAAATATAACCATAAGACCAATTAACTTTTGATAATGCTTCATTATTAAACCTCTTTTCTCTTTCCTTAATTTATGTAAGTTATGTACATCATAACAAAAGTAAATACTATGAGAAAATTGTTTACTTCATTTGTTCACGAAATCGTACGAATTTACGTATGTTACTTCTTTATTTTAAGCTAATTACTAGACAAAATATATTTTACTACTATTATTTTTCTAAACATTATTTGCGAAACGAAGTTCATTGTTAAATTTGTAAATACCTCCCCCTATTTTTTTACAATTACTTAAACATTAATCCATGTTAAACACTGTATTCCTTAACAACATTTCGGTACAATACAACTACAACGATTTTAAATGAGGTGATGTTCATGGCAAAGCGCTATGAAAATATGGATAATGTAAGTACAAAAAAATCAATTCGCTCCTTCTTACGCTGGCGTAAAGAGAGAAAGCAAAACAAAAAAGACTTTTCTTTTTTAGTAGAACAATCACCTGTTAAACAAAGTAAATTTCTGATAAATAACTTTAAAAAAACGACTGTCACATGGATTGGTCATTCAACTTTTCTCATTCAAACGAACGGCTTAAATATTTTAACAGATCCAGTATGGGCTAATAAATTAAAGTTAGTTCCACGACTTACTGAGCCCGGGCTCACTATAAAAGAACTACCTAAAATCGATATTGTTCTTATTTCACACGGTCATTATGATCATTTAGACTTTTCATCTCTTCGTCAACTAAATGATGATGCCTTATACCTTGTTCCTATTGGGCTAAAAAAATTGTTTACTCGTAAAAAATTCACCAATGTAGAAGAATACAACTGGTGGGAAAGTACAATAATTGATGAAGTCTCTTTTCACTTCGTACCTGCCCAGCACTGGACGAGAAGAACATTATTTGATATGAACACCTCTCACTGGGGAGGATGGATCATTGATAATATGACTTCTTCAGAAACCATTTATTTTTGTGGTGATAGTGGTTATTTCCAAGGATTTAAAGAGATTGGCAAACGTTTTTCAATCGATATTGCACTTATGCCAATTGGTGCCTATGAACCAGAATGGTTTATGAAAGTGTCTCACGTTTCACCAGAAGAAGCTGTGCAAGCTTATCTAGATATAAAAGCTACACATTTCATTCCCATGCACTACGGTACTTTTGCTTTAGCAGATGAAGCACCAAGGGAAGCAGTAACACGACTACGAAATAACTGGAATTTACGAATGCTACCGTGGGAACAACTACATGTTCTCTTTTTAGGTCAAACTTTCACTTATAGCCCTATTGTCCCAGATAAAGAACCAGTAAAAATCACAGAAACTTCTCATGTATAATAGAACTAATTTTTCCGAGTAATTTATCATATACTTTAAAAAATCGAAAAGGGTGTTTTCCATGAAAGATTATTTACAGACTCGCTATATCATTAGCGGAAGCGCCTGTATTGCCCTTCTCATTTCTTACTTCATATACACATAAAAAAGCTACTTGAAAATTCATTTCAAGTAGCTTCTTTATTACTCTGCTAAATACATAAAACCAATTGCTCCTGGTCCTGTATGAGTACTGATAACTGGTGTTGTATAGAAAATCTCTGATTGAGTGAATCCATTCACTTTTTCAACAGCAGCTTTTACACTTTCTGCTAAAGGAATTGCTTTAGCATGTGGAATCGCAACAGCTTTCACCACTTTTCCAGCAGTATCCTCATCGAATATTTTAGCCAATGTTTTTACAATTTGCCCTTGGCTACGTACTTTCGTTACCGGATTATATACGCCGCCTTCTAAACTTGCGATTGGTTTAATATTAAGTAAAGAACCAATAAGTGCTTTACCTTTACCAATGCGCCCACCTTTTACTAAGTTTTCTAATGTATCTACGATTACGTATAAACGAGTATTTTTTCTCACTTCATCAATACGTTTTAAAATAGCTTCTAATGAGCTTCCTTCTCTTGCCATTTTAGCAGCCTCAATTACTTGATATGCTAATGCATGGCTAATGAATTGAGAGTCAACAACTGTTACTTTCGTATCTGTCATTGATGCAGCACTATTTGCTGTTGCAACTGTGCCACTCATTCCACCTGTCATATGAATGGAAAGCACTTCACTTCCATCTTCCCCTAACTTTTCATACATTTCTACAAATGTACCCATAGCTGGTTGTGATGTTTTTGGTAATTCTTCTGATTTCGCCATTTCTTCAATAAATTCATCTGGTTGTAAATCAACGCGATCTAAGTATGTTTGTCCATTTACAGAAATAGATAATGGTAAAACATGAATATCATACTTCTCAATCACTTCTTGAGTTAAATCTGCCGTTGAATCTGTTACAATTTTAATTTTTTGCATATCATATTCTTCCCTTTCCAATACGCTCTCCCTGTTATTATACTAGCATTCCTGATGCTTTCAACAATTTCGAATAAATTTCACCAAATTAATTATATTTTTATACCTAAAATAAAAAAGACAGAGCCTACCTAACTCTGTCCCTGCTGTATATTATGCATTCTTTTCAAGAGTATTTGTTTTATATACATTTGAATAATCATTCCACTTCAAACAACTTTGTAAATATTCACGGAAAGAGTACGAGACTCTTGGGTTTTTATGTTTTTGAATCTTTGCAATAAACAATTGAAGACGAGACTGAATTAGAAACGCTAATGGATGCTGTGTTTGTAGGACAGGGATTTCAAATATTTTAATACAATTCCCTGTTGCATGAGTGAAATAAAAACTTTTCGTAATCACAATATCAATCCTCTTTTTCGTTGGATTTTTGAACTTCCTCCACTTTATTCTTTAACACGTTTTTTAGTGTAGGTTTCCTATGAATACTAAAATATCCTTAAGCCGCCCCCGTTTAGAAGCTAATACTTCATTTATATCCACCTAATTCGAACCCTGTCCTATATATACTTTGAGACGGGAGTCTTATTACCCATATATAGCTTGATAACTTCAGTATAACCTTATAAAAATGAAAAGTTTGTCTAAATTTTGGAGATTCTATAATTTTTTCCTTCTATATATTGTATACAATTATAGCTAGAGTATAACAAATAAATTAAAAAGTGCCTTTATAACGAGGCACTTTTCGACTGTGTTTCTTCTTCTCTTTTCTGTTTTCGTTTACTAACTATCTTTGATAAAGCGATACTAATTTCATAAATGCAAATAAGCGGTACCGCTACTAAACTATGTGATAAAAAATCTGGCGGCGATATACACGATGCAATTATAATCAACACGACATAAGCATATCTTCTTATTTTTTGAAGAAATTCTGCCGTTAGAAGACCTATACTCGTTAAAAACATAACAACTACAGGTAATTCAAATATAACAGCAAACGGAACTGTTAAATTTAATACGAAATGAAAATATTTTTCCGTTGTAAACATTGTATTAAACATCTCATTACCAATTGTAGTTAGGAAATGAAATAAAAATGGCATGACGATAAAATAACCGAAAGATAGGCCTGCTATAAATAATATAGACAATACCGGTATATACATTAATGTCATTTTTTGTTCATTGGGATGTAAACCTGGTTTTACAAATAACCAAATTTGTATCGCAGCAAAAGGAATTGTACAAACGATAGCAAATACTGTAGCAATCAAGAAAAAAATCCACAACACATCACTTGGACCGAGAACAGTTAATTTCATTGGTAAATCTTTTACAAGCCAAAAATAAATATCCTTCGTAAAAGTAAATCCAATAATTAAAAATAATACAAAGGATAATACTGTATATATTACTCGTTTGCGAAGCTCAACAATATGTTCTACTACGCTCATTTCCCGATCTTCCATCTCGTTCACCACACTTTATTTATCCATTCCGAGAAAAACTTCATCATATTCTTTTATTTATTTTTTTCCTTCTCTTGAAATGCCTCATCAGTCAATTCTTTTGTTGATTTTTTAAATTCTTTTAACGTTTCCCCTAAAGCTTTCCCAATTTCCGGTAACTTTTTTGGGCCGAATAAAATTAACACTGCTACTAAAATTAAAATTAACCCTGGAAAGCCAATATTTGAAAACATTTCCCCATCCCCTTCATAAGTAGATTCCTTGTCCTACTATTCCATAAGTTCATTTTGTCAAAAAATTCCGTAAACGTCAATGTATCCGTTGTCTTTTGTCAAAAAAATTCAAAAATAAAATCAATTATACAAATATCATTTTCTATTCCTTTTGTATATGATATGGTTAAGGAAAATATAACTTATCTCAATACAGTGAAAGGGATTAACATTATGACGCAAAAAATTACAAGAATGACCCAATTTGTAAAAGAAGAAATTGTGAATGCAATTACCCATGGTATCGGTGCCATTTTAAGCATCCCTGCCTTAATCATATTAATTATTCATGCTTCCAAACATGGTACAGCATCTGCTGTTGTTGGCTTTACCGTTTATGGCGTAAGCATGTTCTTGCTATACTTATTTTCTACACTGCTACATAGTATCCATCATCCAAAAGTAGAAAAGTTATTTACCATTTTAGATCACTCCGCCATATATTTATTAATTGCCGGCACGTATACACCATTTCTACTCATTACACTGCGTGGCCCGCTCGGTTGGACTTTACTCGCAATTATTTGGACCCTTGCGATTGGTGGAATTATTTTCAAAATCTTCTTTGTTCGTCGCTTTATTAAAACATCAACATTATGTTATATCATTATGGGTTGGCTCATCATCGTTGCCATTAAACCCCTTTATGAAAATTTAACCGGTCACGGCTTCTCACTACTATTAATAGGCGGCATTTTGTATTCTGTCGGAGCTATATTCTTCCTTTGGGAAAAGCTTCCGTTCAATCATGCCATTTGGCATCTCTTCGTACTAGGCGGTAGTACAATGATGTTTTTCTGCGTACTGTTTTATGTCTTACCCGCAGCATAAAAAAAGTTTCAGCTTGTTTAAGCTGAAACTTTTTTATTACTTATGTAATTGAGATGCAATAATATCTTTTGTATGCTGGGTTAACTCTTTAGCATCCATACTTGCATATTCTTCAGGTGTAATTGGCTTAGAAATTGTTAATGTTGCATGAGCTGGTTTCATACGATTTCCATTAGCCTCAAACATCCTATATGTACCATCTAAAGTTACTGGTAATATAGATACGCCAGATTTTACTGCAAGGTGAAAACTCCCTGCTTTAAACTCACCGATTTCGCCACCCTTACTTCTCGTTCCCTCTGGAAAAATTACGATAGAATGTCCGTTCTTTAACAGTTCAATTCCATCTTTAATTGCCTTAAGAGATTGACGGCGATCACTGCGGTCCATGAACACACAATTCATTAGTTCCATCCACGTTGGTACAACCGGAAACTTTTTAATTTCCGCTTTTGAAACGAATCCAATTGGCTTATTTAAGTAACCTAGTAAAACAGGAATATCCATATTACTTTGATGATTACTTACAACTAGTACCGGCTTGTCTTTCGGAACATTTTCAAGTCCCTTTACTTCTACAGTCGATCCAGTTACACCCACCATTTTCTTACCAAACCAGTTTGTGGTTTTATACACAACACTATCTTTTTCTTGCGGTGACATCGTATTTACTTTTCTTTTTATACGCCACAACCTTGGTGTAATCGCAATTACGATTAAAATTAAATAAAAGATTTTAAAAAACGTTTGAATCATACAGAACCCCCACCTATTATCATTCCGACCTTCATTATACTAGACAAACGAAGGAAAAAGAAGAAAAAATGTCCAAACAACAAGTGTTTGGACATTTTGAAGTTTTCTATATTAGAAACGTTTTGCTAATTCGCGTGCATTTACAATTGCTGCTTCTTTAATGTCTTGTGCTTTTTCAGGATTTGCATTCATTCCTTCAACTGCAATATATTCAGTGTCTGATACACCCATGAATCCTAATACTGCATTTAAGTGATTGCGACCGAAGTCCATAGATGCGTATGCTCCTTCAGAGTAAACGCCGCCTGTAGCTTGAATATGAAGTGCTTTTTTGCCTTCTAGTAAGCCCACTGGACCATTTTCAGTATATTTGAATGTTTTACCTGCGATTGATAAGTTATCTAAGTATGCTTTCACTACTGCTGGGTAGCTGAAGTTCCACATTGGAGTTACGAATACATAACGATCTGCATGCATAAATGTTTCTAAGTTTGTGTTCATTGCTGCAACTTTTTGTTGTTGAACTTCTGTTAAAGTTTCAAAGCCTTCACCTGCTGCAAATTTACCCCAAGCACCAAATACATCTGCATCAATTGCTGGTACAGTAGTATTGAATAAATCAACTGTTACAACTTCGTCTTGTGGATGCTCGTGTTTATAAGCTTCGATGAAAGCTTCTCCTACTGCCATTCCGAAAGAACCTTCTGCTGAATTTGGGTTTGCTGTAATAAATAGTACTTTTGTCATTGTATTCTCTCCCTTTAATTTTATCTTTAATTTGAGATTTATAATTTGAAAGTAAATAACTTACCTTATGTAAGTATGATATAAAAACTTTCAACTAATGTCAATTAAAAATAGCTGCTTTTTTTTCGTAAGTTAATAATTTATATTGCTTCTTCTTGTTTTTGTATATAAATATTAAGATTTTAACCAAAATAAAAAAACTACCTCCATATTTCATGGAGATAGTTTTCATCAATTATTACTTTTGAAAAACATGTTTCACTTTTTCAGCTGGAATGTTACTTCCGCCTCTACCTTTTACATCTTCAATCATCATTGTAATGACCATATCTGGTGAATTTAAATCAAATGCAGCGAACCAGCCTAGTTCTTTTCCTTCGGCCTCTTTAGATACTTTTAATTCCGCTGTACCTGTTTTTCCAGCAAGAGTCATTCCATCAATTTTAGCAATTTTCCCTGTACCATCTGGATCATTAATTACTTTTGTTAAAGCCGTTTTCAATATATCTTGATTTCCTTTAGAAATCACATTTTCCTTCCAAGCTTTTGGTTGTTTATCTGTTTTAATGATATACGGCGTGGGAATCGTTCCATCATTTACAATTGGCGCATACGTTAAAGCTAAATGAAGAGGAGTCATTAACACTTGTCCTTGTCCATAACCTGTGTCTGCCATTTGAATATCATTTTTAATACCATCATTTGCGATTTTAGAAGCTGGGAATCCATATTCAATTGGTAATTTCTCATCGAATCCGAATTTTTTTGCTTCACTCATAAATTTGTCTTTTCCGATTTTCATAGCTTCTTGCGCGAAATAAATATTATCCGAGTATTTCATCGCCTTATCAAAATCAATCGGATTCGCATCTTTCACACGTGTTACATAATAATTACCCCAAGAAGAATCTTTTGTCCATTTCAATCCTTCAATTTTCAACTCTTCTTTTGGATCAATTGTTTTCGTTTCAAGACCGATTGCACCTGTAATCGGCTTAAATACAGAACCTGGAACCGATAATTGTGTAAATCGATTCGTCATTGGTTTTTTCGGGTCATT
This sequence comes from Bacillus sp. NPDC060175, assembly GCF_042728695.1. Lineage (NCBI taxonomy): Bacteria > Bacillati > Bacillota > Bacilli > Caryophanales > Bacillaceae > Bacillus > Bacillus sp. NPDC060175. Next base: position 5,952 of record NZ_JBHWYR010000059.1, on the reverse strand, counting down.
ATTCCAAGCTTCACGTTGAGCTTTTGATGTCCCTCTCGCAATAAGATTAGGATCGTATGCTGGACTACTTACAAGTGCAATCGTTTCCCCGCTTTTCGGGTTAATTGCAGCACTTGATCCAGCCTCTCCTTTCATTTCATTATAAATTTTTTCTTGAGTAGCACTATCAATAGTTAAAGTTACATTTTCTCCATCAACAGCATCTGTTTTCACTAAATTTTTAATTTCTTTTCCTTGCGCATCTTCCATGAAGACACGGCCACCTTTTTTCCCGCGTAGCTGTTCTTCCAATACTTGCTCTAAACCAGCTTTACCAACTGGCTCATCGGCTTGATAGCCTTTCTTTTGTAGCGTTTTTAAATCTTCAGCATTCACCTTTCCGATATAACCAGTTAGATGAGCTGCTGCTTCCCCTAACGGATATGTACGAACATTTACAGGTTTTGTTGCTACACCTGGTAAATCAATGTAGGTATTTTGCGTTGCTCCCTCAGGCAAAATTCCAATTGGTACGAGATACCCTGGTTTTACCCATTTAGCAGCTAGTTTTTGATCAATTTCTTCTACAGACATATTTAACAACTTCGCTACCGTTTCCTTCGTTTGCGGAGCAGCATCCCCTAACTTTTCAGGAATCATTCCGATTTCAGAAGCTTTACCATTCGTCGCAAGACCTTTTCCATTACGATCGTAAACTTCACCACGTTTTGGTTGTGTTGTCTGCATACGCACTTTACTATCTTTTGTCATGCCAGGGAAAATGAAATCAGGAGTCCAATCTATTTTCCAAGACTCTTTATCCCCATCTTTTTCTTTCACCATTTTTGCTTCATGGCCAAAAGTGATTTTACCACCAACTGTATCCATGCTTACTTTAAAAGGAACAGGGCCTTCATCTTTTTTATCTTCTTTTACTTCCCCTGTTTCTACCTTTAAGTCTTTCACTTCAATACCAGAATAAATCTTTTCATATTTCTCAGTAAACTCTTTCTGTGAAATATCTTTTTTTGCATTTTCTGATAATTGATCATACATATCTGCAAATTTTTGTTTATTCCATGCTTTTACATATGTATCAAACGCTTCTTGTGGTTTTTCTTCTTTGCCGCATCCGACTAACATGAATGTTAAGCAAAGAAATAGAATCCCCCATATCTTTCTCAATCGATTCTCCTCCTCTTTCTACATGAATACTTTTGAAAATTTTAGCATATTTTACATGCTATATTTCATTATAGCACTATCGAATATCATCTATAAACTTATATTGATGGATACAAATAAAAAGATTGATGTGGATTTTCACATCAATCTTTATTATTATTGTTGCTTCTCATATACATGGTAGTAGTACGTATACGGATTTTTTTCATCTGTTAAACCTTTTTCAACAAAAACTTCTTTCCAATTTGTCATATCCATTTCTGGGAAGAATGTATCACCTTCAAATGCATGGTGGATTTTTGTTATATATAACTTGTCTACGTAAGGTAAAAAGAGATCATAAATTTGCGCTCCGCCAAAAATAAAAATCTCCTCTTCATTTTTACATAGTTCAAACACTTCTTCTACGGTATGAGCAACTTCACAACCTTCTACATGGTAATCACCGTTACGTGTTACGATAATATTACGTCTTCCTGGAAGCGGTCTACCAATCGCTTCATAGTTTTTTCTTCCCATAATAAGCGGATGGCCCATCGTCGTTTTCTTCACGTATTGTAATTCACTCGGTAAACGCCAAGGTAAGTTATTATCTTTCCCAATTACTCTATTCTCGTCCATTGCGACCATAAATGAAACAATCATTTTGTCATCTCCTCTACAATTACACTGCAACCGGTGCTTTAATTGCTGGATGCGGATCATATCCTTCAATAGTTAAATCTTCCATTTCAAAATCAAACACAGATTTTACATCTGGATTTAATGTAAGTTTCGGGAATAGACGTGGTTCACGTGCCAATTGCTTTTCTACTTGTTCAAAATGATTTGTATAAATGTGTGCATCTCCAATTGTATGAACAAATTCTCCTACTTCAAGACCACATTCATGTGCAATTAAATGTGTTAGCAATGAGTAACTTGCAATGTTAAATGGAATTCCAAGGAATATATCTCCACTTCTTTGATATAGCTGACAAGAAAGTTTTCCGTCCGCTACATAAAATTGAAATAGCGTATGACAAGGCGGTAAAGCCATACTTGGTACATCTTCAGGATTCCAAGCAGAAACAATTAAGCGACGTGAATCTGGCGTTTTCTTAATCATTTCAATTACATCTTTTAGCTGATCAAGTGTTTCACCAGCTGTCGTTTTCCAAGCACGCCATTGTTTTCCGTATACGTCTCCTAAATATCCAAATTTCGTTGAAAATTCATCGTCTTCTAAAACGTTCTTTTTAAACAATTCCATTTGCTCATCGTATTGCTGCTTAAATTCCTCATCTTGTTGTGAGCGAAGACCGAAATCTGTCATATCAGGGCCAGTATACTCATCGCTTTCTACCCAGCTCTTAAACGCCCATTCATTCCAAATATTATTATTATGTTGCAATAAATAACGAATATTTGTATCACCTTTCATAAACCAAAGCAGTTCACTTGCTACAAGGCGAAATGGTACTCTCTTTGTCGTTAATAAAGGAAATCCTTTACTCAGATCAAAACGCATTTGATATCCAAATACAGATACTGTTCCTGTCCCTGTACGATCTTCTTTCTTCGTACCGTGCTCCATTACATGGCGGCATAAATTTAAGTATTCATATTCAGCATGTTTCATATGTAGAAAAACCTTCTTTCAATCTTATATGCAATTTATCATAACATGAAAAACAGCGAATTTAATAATCTTGATAAATAAAAATTATTTCAGTAATTCTTACAAAATTATTAACTTTCCACATTTATAAAGGTTTTCATTTTCTATTACCGAAAGTATAGTGCGGTAGGATAAAATTTATATTTGGAGGTTAGAAGTATGTCTAAAATTGAAACTCCTGTTATGACTTCTTTACAAACAACGGTTGAAAAAATGATGAAGGATTTAAATGTTCCTGGTGCTGCTGTAGCTGTTATCAAAGACGGTGAAGTTATTATTTCGGAAGGTTTCGGCTATCGTAATATAGAGACAAAAGAGGCTGTTACACCGAGTACTCGGTTCGCAATTGGTTCCTCAACGAAAGCTTTTGGCACACTTTCATTAAGTTTATTAGCACAGCAAAAAAAGTTTAATTGGGATACTCCTGTCCAGAGTTATATACCTAACTTCTCTTTATCTGAACTACTTGCTAGCTCACAAGTTACAGGACGAGACTTAGCTTCTCATCGTACTGGGGTAAGTCGTCATGATGCTCTTTGGTACAGCTCTTCTTTAACTCGAAAAGATATAGTAGAAAAAATAAAACATTTATCACTTGATGCTCCGTTCCGCACAGCATTTCTTTATAACAACTTAATGTATGCGACAATTAGTTATATTGTAGAAAACATTACGAATCAAACATGGGAACAATATGTTACAGAACATATTTTAGAGCCTTTAAATATGGATCAAACAAACTTCTCTGTTACAGACTCACAAAATACAGATAATCACGCTTTACCTTACGTTGAAAATGACGGTGAAATAAAAGAAGTTCCATTCCGTAACATTGATACAGTTGGCGCTGCTGGGTGTATTAATTCTACAATTGAAGATATGGCAAATTGGGTACTTCTTCACTTAAACGAAGGAAAGTTTGGAGATCATGAATTAATCTCCTCTGAATTATTACAACAAATGTATACACCACACAATTCCATTCCAGATCAACCAGTTCTATCACTCCCTGAATCTCCATTAAATAGTTACGGCCTTGGTTGGTTTATTAGCGCTTATCGTGGTAATAAAGTGATTCATCATGGCGGTAATATTGATGGATTTTCGGCACTTGTTTCATTCATGCCAAAAGAAAATGTAGGCCTTGTCATTTTAACGAATGCTGGAGGCACATTACTCCCTACTTATCTTGCTAACCAAATTTATGACGATCTACTTGAATTAGAAGGCATCGATTGGCATAAACGTGCTGTAGAAGATACTAAAAAAATGAAGGAAATGATGAAAGAAGCAACTGAATCCCTTCCTGAACAAATTAAAGGGACTGCACCTTCTCACAAATCAGAGGACTACACTGGTACTTTTGAGCATCCTGCTTATGGAGCATTACAAGTATATAAACGGGATGATTCATTACACGTACAATTTATGGAGATGGAGATTCAATTACAGCATCATCATTACGACATTTTCTCCGCACCAGTTGACTTGTTCCAAGCAAAAATGAATCTATTATTTGCATATGAAATGAATGTGAATGGTGAATTCCCATCACTTCAGTTACATGTGCCCGCTATGCTAAGTACTCAGCCGCTTACATTTACTAAAATTGAATAGTTAATTTCATAGAGGGAAGCTTTCGCTTCCCTCTATTTTTTCACAATTAAAAATCCCATCAAAAATTGATATTCTCCCTACCTCCCACTATGTTTTAATATAAAATTCCCCATCTCAATTGCTAAATCTTCACTTTGAGGGTAGACACCTACATTATCTCCATAAGCGTGCCCTAAACCACGATAAAGAACTGTTTCAGTATCCACTCCTTTTTTAGTCAATTTAGCTGCATACGCTAAACATTCAATCATTAAAAAATCATGCTCTCCTACCGTAATAAATGTACTTGGATAGTCTGAGGATACATCAATATATGGACTTAAATACTTAGAATTAATTTCTTTCGTACCAAGTACTTCTGACATACCTCCAACCATTGAATGCATAATAGTAAGCATTTTTTCTAATCCTTTTTTATACTTTGGAGCAATTTCATATTTATCTATACTCCAAGAATAAAATTCATCTTCATAATCACACATATTAATTGTAGGATACAGTAGCAACTGTCCCTTCACATACTTCCTACCATCTTCCAAATCTCTAGTTGTACAATACTGTGTTAAGTTCCCTCCTGCACTATCACCTGCCACAAAAATATTATTTTTATCACCGCCTAATGTACCAGCATTCTCATAAATCCACTTTAAAGTTGTGTAACAGTCTGTATGCCCAGTTGGAAAAGGATTTTCTGGAGCTAATCGATAATCTACAGAAACGGCTAGTATTTCTGTTTTCTCTACAATTAATTTCACAAGTTCTTCAACCACATCTGGTGATCCCGCCATGAATCCGCCACCATGAATGAAGTATAGAATTGGTGCATTCTCTCGTTTAGAACTACTATTATAAATTCTGATTGGAATATCAAATCCATCTTCTGCTTTCACAGTTTTATGCATAATATTAATGTCTTTAGTGACAATGGGAACACTTTTAATCGTATTAAATTGCTTCCTCATACTCTTTACTGATTTTTCAGAAGCATCCATTTTCATCATATTTTTAGGCATAAACCTCATTACATTCATTTGAACCTTCATGTCCTTATAAAGACGTGGATCCATCGCACCTTTTTCATCACAATCTGGTATGTTTTTTACTAAGACTTTTGCCCCCTGCACATTGATGGTTTCTTGTTTTTCTTGAATTTCTTCTAATAAGTCTAAGTCATATTTTCTAGTCATCTAATATTTCTCCCCTCTAAATTCAAGCGCTTTCATCATTCGAGATTATATAACTTCCCGTTTACTAAATAAAAATACGTTCCATGTACAAAATGTACCATGGAACGTATTTTTATTGTTGTTCATATTTGATTCGATTATTGTCATTTTTTGATATGATTTTCTTCCTATACTGTAATGGTGTGTATCCATATTTGTCTTTAAACTGTGAAATAAACGATTTTACATTGGGAAATCCGTGTTTTACTGCTATATCCTGTATAGAATTTGTACTTTTAATAATATCTTCATAAGCTTTATAGAGCCTGTATCTCGTTAAAAAAG
>NZ_JBHWYR010000058.1:0-30894 GCF_042728695.1 Bacillus sp. NPDC060175 | reverse complement strand
ATCGTGGAAATTTATTTATGTAATTAATATGCACAGAAGATCCTAAGTAAATATCATATTAATATAACTTTTTTTCTTAAACAAATTTCTCAAATTATAAAATGAGAGTGTCTTTGGAACGGAAGTTAAGCAACGGTTACTTATCATTTCTTATGCCTAAATTACCAAAAGACTTTGAGCCTCCAGAATTATTGTGGCATGAAGGAAGGCTGTATGGAAATTTATCGTTAAAATCATCAATAAGTTCAATTTCATATTTTGAGCAAAGAAAAGAATGCAAATATATTGAAATAAACGATTGGATGAAACATGTAGAAATAGCAGTAGATGATCATTTATATTTTGTAAGTGAAAATGTGTATGATCAACTAAATAAACGAATTGTTGAAGAAGGTAAGTTAGTTGAAGTAGAAGATATTAAAATGCAAAAGGAGGACTGGGAATGGGATGAGCGTGAATCCTCTTTTTTGCAGTATGTACAAAGTATGGTTCGTAATAAAGGGCTATATTTGGATGATACAGATATATATAATTTTCACATTAGTGTTAAAACCAATATGTTAACAATTGTTGGTGGCATACCAGGTGTTGGGAAATCACGCTTTGTGCAAGCTTATGCAGAAGCACTTGGATTACGTTATGGTGAAGAATTAATTTGGATTCCGATTTCACCAGCGTATCAAGAACCACATGATATTCTCGGTTACCTTCATCCGAATGGTAATTTTATTGAAAGTGAAACGAAGTTAGTTCGGACATTGTTAAAGGCTAAAGAAAACCCAAATCAATTGTATATAATTGTGTTCGATGAAATGAACATGTCACATATTGAGCATTGGTTTACTCCGTTTCTATCTGTTCTTCAACTTGAAAAGAAAAATCGTATTTTGAGTTTGTATGAGAAAATACAAGAAATAGAAAATCAAATTCCACCTTCAGTGGAAATAGGTGAGAATATTATTTTCGTAGGCACTGTAAATTTTGATGAGACGACGAAAGAGCTTTCCGATCGATTATTAGATCGAACAAATTTGATTACATTACAAAAAATTCCGTTTTGCGAGATGAATATAGAACATGAGAAAGTGGTTCAGCAGCCCCCGCTAAAAGTAACAACGGGAGAATTTCGACTCAATTGGTTTAGGAATAAAGAGATGATCGAAGTGTTTACTGAAGAGGAATTAGAGTTATTGGATAAGTTACATGATGTATTATCATCACACGATATATCAAAAGGAATTTCTTTCCGATGTGCAAGCGCAATCGCTACGTATTTGCAAAATATACCGTTCCAAAATAATCAGTCCTATATGATTAGCAGGGAAGAAGGTTTTGATTTGCAAATAAAGCAGCGTGTATTAACGAAATTAAGGGGGACAGAAATGACAGTGGGCTCTCTACTTTCTGAAGAAGCAAAAAGGGGAGCGACATTGATACCACTTTTACAGTCTCCGCTTGCAAATCGTGTATCTACATTTGAACATTCTTTAGCTTATATAAGACAAAAGCGTAGAGAACTGGAGCTGTATGGCTATGCAAAATGAGGAGCGTTATGAAACAGCAATCGTCGATACGAAAGAAACGCTCCCGTTTGTATTGAAGCTAATTATTGGTACGGAGGGGAAAGGCGATTTTATCCTTTTAAACCGGCTTTGTACGTCTACTACAGCATTAGTTCAATGTATTTATAAAGTACAGGAATTAAAACCACTGAAATTGCATTTCCATTATCAAAATCCAATGGATATTACATTCATATGGAATAAAGTATATGAGGGACAAAAGAATATAAAAGAGTCACAATATGAACTAAATGAAAAAAAACAAAGAGTATTAGTGTATGAACATGGAAAAACTGAATTTTTTTATCCGTGGCGCTGTGGCTTATACCATTTTGAAGTGCGTATAGAAGATAAAACTTATTATGGTGCGTTTCAAGTTGTTCCTAAAAACTTTTTTGATGACCAATTTGAAATGATTCAAGATTATGTGAAGTCAATTTTAAACGAGTTAATTTTAGATAGAGGTTATTACAAGAAAACTTTCTCAGCACTTAGCGATATTGAAGATTCTTCTTATTTGGTATTGTTAAGAAAGTTGCCACAAAAAATGAAAAGAATAAAACAAATTTTTAAGAAAGTAGAATCGAATGCGGAATTTGTACACGAATATGAATGGGAAACGAAAGAGCGGAAGACAACGAGAAAAACTGCTATTATGACAGAAAGAAAGCTTTATGCGAAATATTACAACCGTAAATTTAAGGAGAAAAAAAATAGTATTGAAAATGCATTTCTTAAATTTAAAACGATGCAATTTTATTATTATTTACTTGAAGCAGAAAGTTTTGTACGTAAAACTATTGAAATACTAGAAGGAGAAAAGAAGAAAAAGTCAGACGAATTTCAAGCTGTTAAAACAATTATGAAAACGATTGAACGAAATGGATCCGTGACGGATAGGGAAAAACAAAAATATAGAAATCTACATTTATTGAAAGAAGCAGATTTACGGAAAAGTTCTGTGAAAATACAAGAATATAAAATACTAGCTCATATCGTATATGAAAGCGTGCAATACTTTCGAAATTTATTGTATTCTCCATTTTGGCGGGAAGTTTCTGAGACAGCTACCATTAATTCGAACACTTTATCTATACCACATCAGCAATTAATCCACCATTTAGAATTGTTACCGCAACATACAGAGCAACCCCCATCTTTATTATTCGTATATAAACCAACGTTTTTAGTGTATGAGTATTACGCTTTTTTTATTGTTATTTCTATATTAGAACAAATCGGATTTGAAGATAAGAATCCTATCCGTGAACAAATACAAGAACATTTTTATTTAGACGGATTACAAGATGGAACGACAGTGATTTTACATCGAGATGATATAAAAGTGTACGTCGCGTTTAATGATTTAATTGAAACACACCCTCTTATTGCACTAAGCAAAGGAAGTAATTTTTATAACGGAGAGGATACAAAGAAACCGGATATTCGTTTAGATTGTTATGTAAAGGAAGAAGAGAAGTATGTATATAAATCTTCTATTATTATCGAAGTGAAATACAGCCCTATGTACAATATTTTTCAGCCTGTCGGTAATACAAAAGCAACTGAGCAAATGTATAAATACTGGTCCATTAAGTATGTAGAAGAACAGAATGGCAAAAGAATTTTTAAGCGAAGAGCGATTTATGAAGTGATTTGTGTATATCCAGGTAGCCATATGCATAGTAAAAAAATTGAATCTGGTTGTGGAGTGTTTTTACAACTATATCCATATAAAACGAAACAAGGAGAAGAGAAGTTGGCTGGGAAGCATGGGATGATTCAAATTTTTGAGAAATGGTTAAAAAGTAATAAAATGTAAAAGAAATCCTTTTTAATGAAGGATTTCTTTAGGTTAAGAAGAATTATATGCCATAAGGAAAGAAGCATAACGTGGGTCGAACTTGAAAGGATAAACATTTTTCATTAGAGCAATTAACTTTCTTTGTATGTATGATTGTATAAGAAAGTAAGAAATGGTACATGCGGGGGAAAAGAGTGTGAAATAGGAATTTAATTCAATTTGCAGAATATAATAAGACATAAATATTTTTAGTTGCATACGAAGATTTGTTCTTATATGATAGTGAGTGAAAGCGTTATCAAAAAACAGAACGGCGATGGGAAAGGCGGGTAAATATGTTCCAGCGTGTTCAAACAAAGGAAGAACATTTTTGGTTCGAGCAACTGTGGGGAGATTTTTGTGAAGAAAGAAACTTAATGTTTGTAGAACGTAATTTAAATCCATCACGATTTTTATTAATAGAAGATGAACATCATATTGGTACAGTAGAATGTATTAAGTTTACAGTACCTGAACAATCAAATTCTGAGTTTTTCTATCCGTTTTCTAAAAATGATTTAGTGAAAGATTTGAAAAATGTGTATGAAATAGGAAAGTTAAGTATTGCGAAAACGTCTCGGGGGAGAGGACATTTCAAAAGGCTGGCAGCTATTTTATTTATGCATGCGTTAGAGACGAAAGCGGAATGGTATATTGCAGCAGTTACAAAAAGAATGTATATGTATTTACTTACACTCGGTTTTCCAATTGAACCGATAGATAGTCCATTCCAGTTTCATGATAATTTACAAGGTGTACCAGTGCGGATTCATGCTCGAAAAGGGGCTACACATCTGTATTCTTTGAAAGAATTCCGTGATATTATTCAAGGGAATGCTCATGCGCAGGTACTTATTGCAGAATACAGTAAAAATATTATGTTAACAAAATGAATATATATGAATATGTATAGTATGAAGAAGGGTGTCATATTATAGTCATCTTTCTTCATACGAAAAAATAGACCCTTATTTTTGTAATAAGGGTCTAAAAGGTTATAGTCCAAATATACTAAAAATCATTTTACGACGCTTCGGTTTCTTTTCTCTTTCATATGTTGGTTTTGCATCAGGAGTAATGTATATTGGTTCTTCTTTTTTTAGGGCAGCTTCTAGTTTTTGAATTCGTTCTAACATTTCCTCCATTTCGCGGCGATGTTGTAAGAGTTGGTATGTAACGACATCATTTGCTTTATCTTGCATTTGTTCTTCCATTCGATCTAGTCTTCTCGTAATTGTGGTTAATTGAGCTGTTAATTGTTTAAAATCATTCGATGATGTATTTTGAACAATTGTGTTTACTTGAGTTTTTAATTTTTCTACATCATTTGAAGATGTTTTTTGAGTAGTTTGAGAGTTTTGAGGCTGGTCCATTTGAGAACGATGGTAGTCTAACATTTGATCTAAATCAACTTGTGTGAAAATAAAATGACCATATTTATTTTTTTTTATCGTAAGATTTAATTGTTGTGCAATCCGGACAACAGCCTTTGGGCTAACACCTAATTTCTTTGCGATAAATGGTGTTTTATATTCCAAAATAATCCCTCCTATATACATCCTGTTGAATGATTTCTAGTTATGTAGCAAGTTCCCTTCAGGTGTGACAAAAGAAGTGTGGAATCGGCAAAGAAAGTGTTTTTTCACGAAGTTTAGCTGTTTAGCACATACGATGTATATAAATCATTTTAAGTTATCGGAAAATTAGGCTTATTATAGTTTGACGATAATAAGCTAATTAGATTATCATAATTATAAATATCTTTTTTATGTATGCATATAATATATAAAAAGGTGGTTAATAATGTAGAATTTTATTAGAGTATAAGAATGCTTACTTCACTTGAATAAATTTAAGTAGGAGGTGGCTTCCTTGCTTACACTGTAAGTAAGGAAAAGTATTTGGACATATATAGTATAAGTATAGTGATTGTTTTAATTGCCTTAACGGCATTTTTCGTGGCAGCAGAATTTGCAATTGTTAAAGTGAGGAGTTCACGAATTGACTATTTAATTGCAGAAGGAAATAATCGTGCACTATCTGTCAAAACAATCATTACAAACTTAGACGAATATTTATCGGCTTGTCAATTAGGAATAACTGTTACAGCTCTTGGGATTGGGTGGTCTGGTAAACCTGCGCTAAAGCACATGTTTGATGTGCTGTTTGCAAATTGGAACGTCCCTACTCAACTCGCAGACATTTTCGCTATAATTTTAGTGTTTTTGTTTATCACATTTTTCCATGTGGTAGTAGGAGAGTTAGCTCCAAAAACATTCGCGATTCAAAAAGCAGAACAAGTGAGTTTCTTTGTTGCTAAGCCACTCATTTTTTTTAATCGTATTGCATTCCCATTCATTTGGCTTTTAAATGGATCAGCTCGGTTAATTACAAAGTTTTTTGGGTTGAAACCACCAAAAGGGCATGCTGAAGTGCATTCAGAAGAAGAATTGCGCTTATTAGTTTCAGAAAGTTATAAAAAAGGTGAAATTAATCAATCTGAATATAAGTATGTGAATAAAATATTTGAATTTGATGATCGTATTGCGAAAGAAATAATGGTACCACGAACAGAGATGAATATTTTAAATAAAGAAATGCCTGCTGAAGAGGCTTTACAAAAAATGTCTCATGAAAAATATACGAGGTATCCGGTTGTTGATGGTGATAAGGACCATGTAATAGGCTTTGTGAATTTTAAAGATATATTTACAGATTTTGTGAAGCATCGAGTTGTTAGTGAAAAGACAGTGGAGCAATATATTAGGCCAATTATTTTAGTTATTGAATCTATCCCAATTCATGATCTATTTTTAAAAATGCAAAGAGAAAGGACACATATCGCTATATTAATTGATGAATATGGTGGTACATCAGGTCTTGTAACCGTTGAAGATATTTTAGAAGAAATTGTAGGGGATATTCAAGATGAGTTTGATACTGATGAACAGCCGGAAATTCAACAAGTTAGTGAGACGAAAACAATTTTAGAAGGAAAAGTACTTGTTAGTGAAGTGAATGCATTATTAGGTTTGACTATTGACGACGATGATGTCGATACGATCGGCGGTTGGATCCTAACAAAAAATATTGAGATTTCCGAAGGTGATACCATTGAAATTGAAAAGTATAAGTTTTGTGTGAAAGAATTAGATGGACACTATATTAAGAGGTTAGAAGTAACGAAACCTTCAGAATCGATTGTTATTGTAGGAGATGAAAAAAAGATTTCGCTCCAAGAACAAATTAGTTCGTAAACTCTGCTTTGTAGCAGAGTTTTTTTTGAGCAAAATGTTTTTTGGTGTATTAGGGCTATGATACAATTACATAAGTCAGACCTTTCACCAGGTGAAATAAAGGTAATGTATTATTGTATACATATATTTGGAAGGAGAACCACTATGAAAAAGCATTTATATATAAATGGGATATGGAAATCAGTAGGGACGTATAAACCATTGTATGCACCATATTCTGAAGAAACATTAGCGGAGATTGCGCAAGGTACAGAAGATGACGTTAAGGAAGCGGTAGTTTCGGCTAAAAATGCAATGAAAGAAATGAAAAAATTATCTGCATACGACCGTGCAACTATTTTAGAAAAGGTTGCACAAAAAATGGATGAGAGAAGAGAAGAGTTTGCAGAGATTATCGCAAAAGAAGCTGCAAAACCAATTCGTGCTGCACGGGGAGAAGTAGATCGCACTGTTCAAACATATAAGTTTGCAGCTGAAGAAGCGAAGCGAATATATGGTGAGACGTTACCATTAGATGCTGCGCCAGGAGCAGAGGGCCGTATAGCGTATACAATTCGACAACCAATCGGGGTTATTGGTGCTATTACACCGTTTAATTTTCCGCTTAATTTAGTAGCACATAAAGTAGGCCCAGCAATTGCGGCTGGAAATACTATTGTGCTAAAGCCAGCAGACCAAACGCCACTTTCGTCGTATGCATTGGTAGAATTATTTGAAGAAGCTGGTTTACCAAAGGGAGCTTTCAATATAATTTCTGGACCTGGATCTGTTGTAGGTGAGGCATTAGTAAAAGATGAGAACATTGCTAGTATTACTTTTACAGGAAGTCCGAAAGTAGGTATTGGAATTAAGGAAAAATCTGGATTGAAACGAGTGACGTTAGAATTAGGATCGAACGCTGCTGTAATTATTGATGAAGATGTTGAATTGACAGACGAAATAATTGAACGTGTAAAATGGGGCGCGTTTGTGAATAATGGACAAGTTTGTATTTCAGTACAACGTGTTTTTGTGCATGAATGCAAAATGGAGGAGTTTATTACAAAATTAACGAAAGCAATGGAAAGCGTTGTAGTAGGAGACCCGCTTCATGAAGAAACAGATGTATCGGCACTTATTTCAAAAAACGATGTAGAACGTATAAATTCATGGGTGGAAGAGGCAGTTAAGGAAGGAGCAAATGTTGTATACGGTGGTAACAAACGTGATGCAAGGATTTTTGAACCAACTGTATTAACAAATGTTCCAGAGTATGTATCTGTTCAGTGCCAAGAAGTATTCGGTCCACTTATGACTGTAAATACATTTAAAGAATTTGATGAGGCTTTAGAGCAAGTAAATAATTCACGTTATGGATTACAAGCAGGTGTATTTACAAACAATCTATGTAAAGCAATGCGTGCAATTGATGAATTAGAAGTCGGTGGTGTCATGATTAATGATATTCCAACGTTCAGAGTAGATCATATGCCTTATGGCGGTGTGAAAGAGAGTGGCACAGGCCGTGAAGGGATTAAATATGCAATAGAAGAAATGACAGAAATGAAATTAGTGTGTATTAAAAAATAAAGTAGATCGAGCTTAAACATCGCAATAAAAAACGAGCAGGAAATGTTTACGATTCCATACTCGTTTTTTATTGTTTGTTTTACGTTTCTCGGAACGATTTCATTTAATCAAGTGTACCTTTTACTTCATTTCTTGTTTGAAAATATCATCCTCGACATAAATATGTTCTTTATCTACAGCAGTGCTATGAGAGAGTACTAAACCGATTGGTGTTTCAGTACCTTTATTTTGAACAATTGTAAAAGGAATATTTTTTTCATTTGCTAATTTAATGTATTTTGATAAATGTGGGTAAGCAATGCTTCCATTTAGGAATAGTTGTAATGATTGAGAAGAACGTATGTTACCTGTTACTTCTGTATACACATTACTTTGCATTACTTGACCGATGGTTAAAGCGATTTCTACACGCTCACGTAATGTAGTTAAGTACATATTACGTTCTTCTGGTTTGTTTTGCTTTTGGCCATAAATGCCTTCTTGGAGATAGTCTTCCACATTTTTATTTACCATATTTTTCACACCTTTCACTTCCTATTGTACGCAAGAATTAAAAAGGATGCAAAAAAAGTCGTTTTGAACGCGAAAAAAAATTGAAAAAGTGAGGAGGAAAAAGGGCTATATGAACACAAAGTATTAAATAAGAAAGAAAAAATAAATTTTATCAACAGAAATTAACAAAATGTGACAATAATCTATTAACGAAATGCGTTTTTTGTGTTAATATTCAAAATATAAAGGGTATTCGTCGTATGGAAATGGAGTGAATGGAGGTTTTTCCAATCGATAAGGATATTAAAGAAGTATTTTGTTCGCACTTGAAAAACAACAGGCACCAATTCGTAGAGAACTGGAAAAACAAAATGATAATTTCCAAAAAAGACCCATTTAAGCAAGAAGTTGCTCAAAATGGAGAAAATTTATTAGAGTTAATTATCGAACTCATTATGGAAGATAAAGACATTAATTATCTTCAGCCATTATGTGAAAAAATTGCTATTGAGCGTGCAGGGGCAGATGCGAATATTGGAGATTTTGTCTACAATGCAAATGTGGGAAGAAATGAACTTTTTGAAGCAATGTGCGAATTGGATGTAAGTGCTCGTGAACTGAAACCGATTATGGCCAAAATACATACTTGTTTTGACAAATTAATTTATTATACCGTTTTAAAATACTCAGAAATTATATCGAAGAATTTAGAAGAAAAACAGCAATATATAAATGAAACACATAAAGAAAGGCTGACGATTTTAGGGCAAATGTCGGCTAGTTTTGTACATGAATTTCGTAATCCACTAACTTCAATTATGGGATTTGTAAAGTTATTGAAGACGGACCATCCTAATCTATCGTATTTAGATATTATTTCGCATGAATTAGATCAATTAAATTTTAGGATTTCGCAATTTTTACTTGTATCGAAAAAAGAAATGTGGAATGAATCTGAACGATTTTGGCTGAATGATTTGTTTCAAGATATTATACAGTTTTTGTATCCGAGTTTAGTGAATGCAAACGTTTCGATTGAAAAGAATTTGCCGTACCCAATTCCGCTCGTTGGTTACCGGAGTGAAGTGAGACAAGTAGTTTTAAATATTTTAATGAACTCGATTGATGCTCTTGAATCAATGAAAGAAGAGCGGAAAATTATCATTGATGTATTTGAAGAGGATCTGGCTGTTCGCATTGTTATAAAAAATAATGGGCCTATGATTCCAGCAGAAAATGTAGAGACCATTTTTGAGCCATTTGTAACTACTAAAAAGCTAGGAACTGGTATTGGACTATTTGTATGTAAACAAATTGTAGAAAAACATAACGGATCCATATTGTGTCGTTCGAATAACGATTGGACAGAATTTCAAATTACGTTTCAAAAGTAAACAGTCTACACCATACAAATGGTGTAGACTGTTTTAATTTGTAAGTATAACGGTCTCTAATTTTGGATCCTCAGTTGAATAACCTACCATTGAAATTGTGTAAATTGTATTTGGTTCAACGTTGAATTTCGGAATGGTTAATAGTACTTTTTTTGTATCCGCAAGTGAAACTTCAATATCTGCTGTACCAGGGCTAACTTGTAAAAAATCTGTTATTTGTTTAAAGAGTACATTTTCAAATAAATGATCCCCATCTTTTAAATTTACATTTACTACTGGAGTGTCTGGTGAAAAATGTGCAAACCGTATTTTTGCTTGACCAGATGGTAAATGAGTATTATCAAGAATAGGTTGTAATTGGAGATGATTATCGCTATTGACCGCTGCAAGGGTATAAGCGTGATTCCCCATTATTGGTACTAATGCTGAGAATATTGGAGTTTCGTTTCCGACAGGGACAATATCAATACGGTATTTACCTTGTACTAATGATAAATAAGGACTGAATTGTTTAAAAGAAATATTTTTAATAACCTTTTGTCCGTTTATAATAATATCAACTGCTGGTGTATGGGGAGCTGTGTGAAAAATTCTCATATGTGACGGTAAAGTTGCTTCTTGTGAATCTCTCTTTTCATATGCTTGTACAAGTTTTGTAATTGCATCATGGTATTTCATATAGAGTTCTACATATCTTTTAGGATTGCTATATTGATAGTAACGAGCGAGCTGTTCGTAACGTGCAGCTTCTTGTCCATATTTTTCAATTTCGGATTGAGTCATGAACATTCCTCCTTTATCATCATTACAAATATATGCGAAGCTAGAAAGAGGTTATGCAAAAAATTTGCCTTTCTAGAAGGAAAAGTTTAAATGGGGATTTTTTTATTTATAGGCAAACACACATACAAATCGATAATTGTCCTACATAAATTATAAAGGAAAGGTAGTTTGACTTTGATGGAAGGAGTGGAACCCTTGGATGTGGATATCCCAATAGTTATTGGGAATGAAGTTATGGAGGATTTGGTGCTATAGGTTGTTGGACGAATTATGGATTTGCATTATGAGTATTTCTATTAATTTTAGTGATGCGTTGGATAAGGTAATGCCGATAAAAGAGCGTCGTGCCGAACTGATTAATATGGTTAATCGGTTCTTTTTTTATTGTTCTAAACAGGTGATACTATTTGTTAAGTAATAGTTACGATAAATGTGGCGAAGTGAAATGTCGAATTTTGTTTGAAAATATGCAATATAAAGTAGGATAATAGGAAGGAGAATAACGGGAGTTCCGTCGAAGTTTACACAATGTCAGCAATTGAGGGAAGCTGATATTATGTTAAAAAAATATTCGATTTGTTGTTATCTTAAATCAGGAAGGGGTATTTAAGCGTAAAGATAAGGGTTGGTCTTCGTATTTGATTCTGAATTTTCTGTTTTATAATTAATATTTAGCACTCATTTGTATATTTTATAATAGTTTTTTGATAAATTCACTGCTTTCGCAGAGGGTTCTTTTTTATGAAAGAAACGTCAATTTTCTTCATATATATATACAAATTGGAGAAATGGGGGAGCGCTATGCGCGATTACTTAATTAAGCCACTTGTTGGTCAGCCGTATCCAATGATTTCACATGGAAAAGGTGTTTATTTATATGATCAAAACGGAAATAAATATTTTGATGGTTCGTCAGGAGCGATTACGGCAGGTATTGGACATGGCGTAACAGAGATTGCGGAAGTTATTAAAAAACAGGCAGAGGAGATTGCGTTCGTTTATAGATCACAGTTTACGAGTGAACCGGCTGAAAAATTAGCGAAGAAGTTGAGTGATTTAAGTGTAGGAGATTTGAACTGGAGCTTTTTTGTGAATAGTGGTACGGAAGCAAATGAAACAGCTATGAAAATCGCAATTCAGCATTTTCAGGAGCGTGGCATTCAAGGGAAACATAAAATTTTGTCACGGTGGATGAGCTATCACGGGATTACAATGGGAGCTTTATCTATGTCTGGGCATCCACTGCGCAGACAACGTTTCGTTTCTATTTTGGAAGATTATCCGACTATTCCAGCTCCATATTGTTTCAGATGTCCGATGCAAAAGGTATATCCAACATGTCAGCTTGCTTGTGCGACTGAACTAGAAAGAGCGATTGAACGAATTGGTGCAGAACATATTGCAGCTTTTATTGCTGAACCGATTATCGGAGCTGCTGGAGGCGCGGTTGTTCCGCCGAAAGAATACTATAAAGTAATTAAAGATATTTGTAGTCATTACGATATATTATTTATTGCGGATGAAGTAATGACTGGACTTGGTCGTACTGGTGCATGGTTTGCGATGGAGCACTGGGGTGTAGAACCGGATATTATGACGCTTGGTAAGGGGCTAGGAGCGGGTTATACACCAATGGCAGCGACAATTGTAAGTGACCGTGTTATGGAGCCCATTTTACATGGATCACGTTCTGTAATGAGCGGACATACGCTTAGTGCAAATCCATTGTCTGCAGCAACGGCTTTAGCTGTTATTGAATATATGGAGAAACATAATTTACCTGAAAAAACAGCAGAAAAGGGAGAGTATTTATTAAAAGGTTTGCAGAAAGTTCAGCAACAATCGACAATCATTGCCGATGTGCGTGGAAAAGGATTGCTAATTGGAATAGAATTGCAACCGTTTACAAAAGCGTCGGAGCTTATTTCAGTTGCTGCTAAAAATGGACTGCTCTTATACCAAGCTGTTTCAGGGCAAGCAGGAAAAGAGGATAGTGCACTGCTTGTTGCACCACCAATGACAACTACATATTCTGAGTTAGATGAATTACTTTCAATTTTTGTACAGAGCGTGGAAGAGATGATGCAAAAAGGAGGGCATAGTATCGCATGACAACCATTACAAATACATTCGGTAAATTAAAAGAAATAGAGGAAGTAATTTCTTTGTTCCATGATGATATGACATTAATGTTTGGGGGATTTGGAGGAATCGGATCCCCTCCATCTTTAATTCAAGCTGTTTTAGATAAAGGCATTACAAATTTAAATTTAATAGGAAATGATACTGGATTTCCTGATGTAGGAATCGGCCGTCTTGTTACGAATGAAAGGGTTAAATCTTTAGTTACTTCTCATATTGGGTCAAATCCAAATGCGGGAAGACAATTAAATGAAGGAAGATTGCAAATTGAATTCTCTCCGCAAGGAACACTCGCAGAGCGTATTCGCGCTGGTGGTGTAGGGCTTGGTGGTATTTTAGTTGACGTTGGTGTTGATACGATTGTAGAAGAAGGAAAGCGTACAGTTGAAATGAATGGAAAGACATATTTAGTTGAAACAGCTTTAACGGCTGAAGTCGCAATTGTATATGCGAAAAAGGCGGATCCGTTTGGCAATCTTGTATTTGATAAAAGCGCTCGTAATATGAACCCACACGTAGCTATGGCTGGTGACATAACGATTGTAGAAGCAGAAGAAATTGTCCCACTTGGAAGTTTAGACCCAGAAGAAATTGTCGTCCCAGGTGTATTTGTAAATTATATCGTGCCATCGGAAGGAGTGAATTGGAAATGGGTATGGGCGTAGAAGTAAGAGATAAGATTGCAAGACGTGCAGCGAAAGAAATTCAGAATGGTATGCTTGTAAATTTAGGTATTGGGATTCCATCGCTTGTACCGAATCATTTGCTAGAAGATATGAATGTTATGTTTCACGCGGAAAACGGTATTGTTGGTATGGGACCAACGCCAAGTAAAGGGAATGAAGATGAGAATTTATGTAACGCAGCTGGTTTACCAACATCTCTTATTACAGGAGCAAGTTATTTTGATAGCTGCATGGCATTTGGCATGATTCGAAAAGGATTACTTGATGTTACGATACTTGGTTCGTTACAAGTAAGTGAAAATGGTGATTTAGCGAACTGGATTGTACCAGGAAAACGTGTTCCAGGTATTGGAGGAGCGATGGATTTAGCGCAAAAAGCGAAGCGGGTCGTTGTTGTGATGAATCATGTTGATAAATACGGAAATGCAAAGATTGTTTCGGAATGTACATTGCCATTAACTTCGAAAAAATGTGTAGATTTAATTATTACAGACATGGCTGTCATGGAAGTGACTCCAAGAGGACTTGTCTTACAAGAATTAATGAGTCCTTACACTGTAGAAGATGTAAAACGACATACGACAGCTGATTTTCATATAAGCTCAAATTTACTAGTAATTGAATGAGGGGAGTTGTAATATATGGAGCAATTTAAAAAACAAGTTTGTGATTATATTGAGAGTCATGAAGAAGAGAGCGTAAAATTTTTAACACGATTAATTCAAGAAAAGAGCGTATCTGGTGATGAAAGTGGTGCGCAGGCAATTGTTATTGAAAAGTTGCGTGAGTTAGGTCTAGACCTTGATATTTGGGAGCCTGCTTTTAATGAAATGAAAGATCACCCTTATTTCGTATCACCTCGTACAAGTTTTACAGATAGCCCGAACATTGTAGCGACTTTAAAAGGAAGTGGCGAAGGGAAATCTATGATTTTAAACGGGCATATTGACGTCGTGCCAGAAGGGGATGTAAATCAGTGGGACCATCATCCATACAGTGGAGAGAAAATAGGAAACCGCATATATGGACGTGGAACAACAGATATGAAAGGCGGCAATGTCTCACTTATGCTTGCGATGGAAGCGATTGTTGAATCTGGTATTGAACTAAAAGGTGATATACATTTTCAAAGTGTAATAGAAGAAGAGAGCGGTGGGGCAGGAACATTAGCTGCTATTTTACGAGGATATAAGGCAGATGGCGTTATTATTCCTGAGCCGACGAATATGAAGTTTTTCCCGAAACAACAAGGGTCAATGTGGTTTCGTCTACATATAAAAGGCAAAGCAGCACACGGTGGTACACGTTATGAAGGAGTAAGTGCAATTGAAAAAAGTATGTTTGTTGTAGATCATTTGAGAAAATTAGAAGCGAAGAGAAACGGTCGAATTACAGATCCGTTATTTAAGGGGATTCCGATTCCAATTCCAATTAACGTTGGGAAAATTGAAGGGGGAAGCTGGCCAAGTTCTGTTCCCGATTCATTAATTTTAGAAGGAAGATGTGGTATTGCGCCGAATGAGACTATAGAGGCAGCAAAAGAAGAGTTTGAAGGCTGGATTGGTGAATTAAAAGAAGTGGATAGTTGGTTTGTAAAAAATCCTGTAGAAGTAGAATGGTTTGGAGCGAGATGGGTTCCTGGTGAACTAGAAGAAAATCATCCACTTATTACAACGCTTCAACATAACTTTGTTGAAATCGAAGGGAACGAACCGATTATAGAAGCTTCGCCATGGGGAACAGATGGAGGTTTGTTCACACAAATCGCTAACGTACCAACGATAGTATTTGGTCCAGGAGAGACGAAAGTAGCACATTATCCAAACGAATATATAGAAGTTGATAAAATGATTGCTGCCGCAAAAATAATTGCATGTACATTACTAGATTGGTGTGAGGTGAAGAAATGAAATACTATGAATCTTTTAGTGAACAGACAAAGCATTACACAGTAGAAGGGGTTTTAGATTATTTTAATAAACGTGTTAGAGTTGATCACTATACAGGAAATGTTGAAAGTATTATACAAACAATCGATGAATTAGCAGAGAAACATTCTTTCACTAAATGTATTATTAAAGGAAAGGGAGAGCATGTTTCAACATGGCTCTCTTTCGGTTTCTTACTGGAAGCAACGATACCTCATTATTTTCAAGGACACGATGCGCACTTCTTCGTGAAATATCATAATGATGAAAGACGAAATAGTATTCATTGGATTGAGGAGGATACCATTTTAAGTGGTGTAAAAGCAAAAGAAGTGAAAGAAAAAATAGTCCCAGAGGAATTTGTGTTAAGAAAAGCGACAGAAGAGGATGCGGAAGAATTAGCAATTGTCTTTGGAAAAGTATTTGAAGTTTATCCGACACCTTTAAATGATGCGAGTTATGTAAAGCAGACGATGAAGGAAGACGATACAATTTACTATGTTTATGAATTCGAGGGGAAAATTATTAGTACAGCATCTGCTGAAATGAACGTGAAAGAAGGTAATGCAGAATTAACGAATTGTGCTACATTACCTGAATATCGAAAACATGGTTTCATGAAAAGTCTGTTAATTAAATTGGAGGAAGAGCTCCAAGAAAAATCTATTTTTTGTTCTTATACAATTGCTCGCTCGCTATCTTTCGGTATGAATGCAGCCTTTCATCAATTAGGCTATACATATACGGGAAGGCTTGCGAATAATTGCTACATTTTTGATAAGTTGGAAGATATGAATATATGGGTGAAAGATTTATCCAGCTATTCGAAAGCAGTAAGACTCCCGCCTCAAAATTCGGCTGTAAAGCAAATAAGTTAGGTGTGAGGCGGATTAATAATCAGTGGGGATGAATAAAGCCCCACTGATTAAAGTTTCACTTAACCATAAATAAGCAATAGAAATATATATAAATTTCATCAAAATAATAGAACGGAATCGTCATGCTTATAATCGCACAGAGGGGTGCCGAAAATCCGGCATGCATTTGCCAGATTTTCGGCAAGAGGGGGGATGACATTGCTAGCAGTTTCGACACAAGAAGTCATTGAAGCGATTTTGGGCAGTATTGATGAGGCTATACATGCAGTGGATGAAAATGGTATTACAATTTTTTATAATACAGTTGCCGCAAAGCATGATGGATCGAAAATTGAAAATGTGCTAGGAAAACATTTATTAGAAGCATTCCCTTCATTATCTAGGGAAACGAGTACGCTAATGAAAGTGTTACATACGAAAAAACCGATTGTACATCAAGTTCAGCATTATCAAAATTTAAATGGGGAAGACGTTTGTACGGTAAATACGACGCTACCTATTTTTATAGATAGGAATATTGCTGGTGCTGTTGAAATTGCGAAAGATTATTCTACAATTCAAACGCTTACTGACACAATCGTAGATTTGCAATCGAAAATAAAACGGTCGACTAGTAAAAAAACGGTAAAAAAGCATGTTGCATTCGAGACAATTGTGACAAATGATTCCCGCTTTAAACAGACGAAAGAGTTAGCTCAAAAAGTAGCACCAACTGATGCGAATGTTTTAATATATGGTGAAACAGGAACAGGGAAAGAGCTATTTGTGCAAGCAATTCATGAAGCTTCTAAACGGAAAAACAAGCCATTTATTGCACAAAACTGCGCAGCTTTGCCAGAGTCGCTATTAGAAAGTTTATTGTTTGGAACTACAAAAGGAAGCTATACAGGGGCAATTGAACGAGCAGGATTATTTGAACTTGTAGATGGAGGAACATTGTTTTTTGATGAGCTTAATTCAATGCCAATCGATTTACAAGCGAAGATGCTACGTGTATTAGAAGATGGAGTTATTCGTCGCATTGGTGATAATAAGACGAGAAAAGTAGATGTTCGAGTTATTACTGCAATGAATCAGCCTCCAGAAGTATGTTTAAGAGAAAATAAAATTCGCACTGATTTATACTATCGATTAAATGTGTTTTCATTATATATTCCGCCGCTTCGCGAAAGAACTGAGGATGTACTGCTATTAGCGTCTTACTTTTTGAAAGAATATAATAAAAGTTATAAAAAAGGTGTACTTCAAATTGATAAGGAAGCGAAAGAAAGATTACAAGCTTATCAATGGCCTGGAAATGTTCGTGAGTTAAAACATACGATTGAACATGCTGTCATTATTACGGAAGGGAATTCGTTAACAGCAAATTGCTTACCACGAACATTTCGGAAAGAGAAACTTCCGAAGAAGAAAAGTATATTACCGCTTAGGGAAGCTCTTCATCAAACGGAAAAGGAATTAATAGATCAAGCGTTAATTGAAACGGAAGGGAATATTTTGCAAGCAGCAAAAATGTTAGGTATTCCGCGTCAAACGCTTCAATATAAACTGAGCAAGTACGACAAAACCGCCGAATAATCGGCGGTTTTTGTGTGTTTGCACCAATAAAAGAGCGTTTACATATATAACAAGTAATTAATATGGTAGTAAATATCGTTTTAGTACAGCACTTAAAAATATTTATTCTCTTATATAATAGGGTATTTCTCGCATTTACTTATCAAGTATATGAAGTTGGCATAATTATTGCTTATATAAAGGATGAGCGTATAAAAAGGGGGAATAGCAATGTTACATGATGTATACAAACCAAATCGTCACTGGAAGGATATTGAATTATGGAAAGATGTTACAGAAGAACAATGGAATGATTGGGTTTGGCAATTAACGAATACGATCAAAACTTTAGATGATTTAAAGAAAATAATTAACTTAACACCTGAAGAAGAAGAAGGTGTTAAAATTTCAACGAAAACGATCCCGTTAAACATTACACCGTACTATGCTTGGCTAATGAATCCTGATGACCCACGCTGTCCGATTCGGATGCAATCAGTACCGATTTCGGAAGAGTTATATAAAACAAAATATGATTTAGAAGATCCTCTTCATGAAGATGAAGATTCACCAGTTCCAGGATTAACGCATCGCTATCCAGACCGCGTACTATTTTTAGTAACGAATCAATGTTCTATGTATTGTCGTTACTGTACACGTCGTCGTTTTAGTGGACAAATTGGAATGGGCGTACCGAAAAAGCAATTAGATGATGCGATTGCTTATATTAGTGAAACACCACAAGTACGTGACGTTTTAATTTCTGGCGGTGATGGACTTCTAATTAATGATAAAATTTTAGAATATGTATTAAAGAATTTACGAGCAATCCCGCATGTCGAGATTATTCGTATCGGAACGAGAGCACCAGTTGTATTCCCGCAGCGTATTACAGAAAACCTGTGTAACATTATTAAAAAATACCATCCAGTATGGTTAAATACGCATTTTAACACTTCTATTGAGATTACAGAAGAATCGAAACTAGCATGTGAAATGCTTGCAAATGCAGGTGTTCCAATTGGAAACCAAGCTGTAATTTTAGCTGGAATTAATGACAGCGTTCCAATTATGAAAAAACTTATGCATGATTTAGTGAAAATTCGTGTTCGTCCATATTACATTTATCAATGTGATTTATCAGAAGGTATCGGTCATTTCCGTGCACCAGTTTCGAAAGGTCTTGAAATTATTGAAGGCTTACGTGGACATACGTCTGGTTATGCAGTACCAACGTTCGTTGTTGATGCACCGGGCGGAGGCGGAAAAATTGCGCTTCAGCCAAACTATTTAATTTCACAAAGTGCGGATAAAGTTGTTCTTCGTAACTTTGAAGGGGTTATTACAACGTATCCAGAACCAGAAAACTATATCCCAGGAAGAGCAGAAGGCTACTTTAAAGAAATTTATCCGACTTATGAAGAGAAACGCTCTGATATCGGCGTTGCAGGATTGATGAGTGATAAGAAATTTAATCTTGTTCCAGATGATTTACAACGTATGAATCGCCGTAAAGATTATGAAGTCAATGAAACGCATGCTTCTTTAAAAGATAAACGTGATAAGCGTGATCAATTAAAAGATAAAAAATATCAAGCACAAATAGCAAAGTTAGATGATGACAAAAAAAATGAGGGTGACGTAGTATGAATTGTATGTGGTGTGACAGTACAGAAGCGAAAGAAAGCTTGAATACTGTATATTGGGAATTACCAGATGGTACGAAAGCCATTGAAATCCAAGAGACACCATGTATTACTTGTTCCTCATGTGGAATGGACTATCAAGCAGACCATACTGTAAAAGAAATTGAAGATCAGTTGTTTTTAATTTATACGAAAGATTTGCCAAAACAACTAACATACGAAGAGTTGATGGGAAGACCACGTTTATTAAAAAGGAATTATTTCGACTTTTAACCAGCTTTTATGCTGGTTTTTTTCTTTTTTGCCTTGTATAATGTACCCAAGTTAGAAAGGTAGGGAATATTTTTGAAAAAGACATTTTACCATTATATGATGAAGCACCGTGCAGCTTTATTTAAAAATGAAATATCAGATTTAGCAGAGGCGATGTATGATGATTTAAGTTTTCCGAAGCAATCTGAAGACTATGATGTAATTAGTTCATACTTAGAGTTAAGTGGAATGCTAGAAAGTATGTCTATATTTGATGATGCATGGGATTTATATATACAAGAGAGATAACGATATGAAGGTTTAGGAAAATGAAAGCATAATGAATATATTACTTTGAAAGAAGTGAAGTATTCATTATGTTTTTTTATTTACAATACGTCTTGCTGTTAGAGCATAAATGAAAAGTGAAAGCTAGTTTAAATACTAGCTTTTTTGAGTTATATACAAATTCTACTTTTTTATTGAAAAAATTTATGAATATAAGCTTCTGTGATAAGCGTTTTTATGTAGGTTGCATATACTGTTATCAAAATCACGACGTTTAAAAAAGGAGAGATATAGATGGCAAAGAAAAAACAACCTAAATATAACGTAGGGGACATAGTCGTGATTACACTATATGGAACCGTTGGAAAAATTACGAATATGAAGATTTTAGATGGAGTTTACGTATACGAAGTAAATAATCACGATGGGTTTTACGTTGAGCAAACTTTGCAGCATGTTACAGAGCAAGAAATGAAAAAGGGCGACACAGAGTGGATTGAATTAAATTATAACTTTACGTTTGGTGATCTCGTGCAAGTAACTGGATATGATAAAGATGTTTTTCGTATTGTTGGTTTTCGGACAGAAGTATGGAGATATAAAAATGATGCATGGGAAGATACTATATATGAATTGTCACGAATTACTGATGGTGAATGGTTAGAAGCTGATGAATCTGATTTAACATTACTTGCCAATGCACAAACGGCAAATGCAATTTTGAAGAAAATGAAACAAGATAAAGCTGGTATGAATAAATTGGATTTAGGAAAATTGAAGTCAATTAACAATTCGAAAAAAGTAAGTGTAAAGACGAATCGCCAAGAAATTATTGATGGGTTATTAGATATTTATAATGATTATCATTTATTATTCGATACATTTAAAGATGAAGAATATAAAATTGTTATGGATGTTGTTCAAAATTATTTAGTTAAATTGACAGAGAAAAAATAGTTAACTAGAAAGAGAGAATAAATTGAACAACAACATATGCAGTATAAGGTATGCCTACAATTATTAAAAAAATAAAAAGCCATTTAATAAGAGAGTCTGCCCATTGATCTTCATGCATGAACTCTTCTTTTGTTTGCTCTACTTCGTATTGGTATTCCATTATTATTTCCCCCTTTGGATAGCTTGTACTAACATCGTATGCCCTTTGCCTACATGATATGACTTATAAAAAAGAAAAAACTATTTTTCTAATCTCATATACATAATTTTGAGATTTTTTCATAAAACAGAAATAAAGGAGTGATGCTCATGAAGGAAATTGAAGTCGTAATTGACACGGAAGAGATTGCGGAGTTTTTTTATGAGCGACTAATTGAAAGAGGGTACGTTCCAAAAAGAGAAGAAATTGAGGACCTGGCAGATATTACATTTGAGTATTTATTAGAGAAATGCATGATTGATGAAGTTTTTGATGAAGAGGAAGATTGAAAGTAACGGCGGGCTTAACTCGTCGTTTTTTACTCTTTACAAACCTGTCACAAATATAGACAAGAATTGTTGGTATAATTAAGAGAAAATTTTATACAAGAGGTGAAGGGATGTTCAAAAAAATTATTGATTCTATATTAGGAAAGAAAAAAAATCGTTCGTATTCGAGTAGTGATTATCGTCATAGAGGGCGCTCGTATTCAAGTAGCGATAATAAACGACGTTCATCTGATTATGGGCATCAGCATTATAAAAGAAAACGTAAAAGCCGTAGCTTCTTTTCAAGTAGCTGATGAAATGGCGTCGTATACTAGCTTTATTTGATAGACCACTGCGAAAAAATACAATCGTTGCAGAGCGTTATAAGATTGAATCAGTAATTGGGATGGGCAGTTATGGGGTTACATATGTCGTTAATGATTTACAAATAAATAAATATAAAGTCTTAAAACAATTAAGACAAAGCAAACAAAGATATGAGTCTGGTAGAAAATCATTTGAGCAAGAGAAAGTGATTTTACAAACATTAAATCATGCGTCAATTCCTAGTCTACATGATCATTTCATATGGGAGAAAAAGAACTTTTTTGTGATGGAGTATATGCCAGGTGAAAATTTCGAAGATTATATTTTCTTAGATGGGCATGTATATGAAGAACGTGAAGTTTTTGGGATTTTATATGAAGTACTAGGAATTGTTTCGTATTTTCATAGTAAAGGCATCATTCACCGAGATTTACGTATTCCAAACATATTAATGAAAGAAAATCAGATTAGTATTATTGATTTTGGATTGGCTAAATTGAAAGGTGAGGGTGATGAGCGAGCTATAACTTATGAAGGTGAACAAGCTTTGATGCGAGAAGTTCACTTTCGTAGCGATTTTTATGCGCTCGGTCATTTCGTATTATTTTTATTGTATGCTGGTTATGAATCGACTGAAAAAAAGGAAAAATCTTGGTATGAAGAGTTAGTGCTGGAAGAATATAATCGCGACATGCTAATGCGAATGTTACAAATGAAAGCGCCATACTATGAAAATGTACAAGATCTGAAAAAAGATGTAGCTTACGCTTTAGAAAGGATGGAGACTCCATGTTTCAAAAATTTTTAGCAAGCGTTGGTATTGGTAGTGCAAAAGCAGATACTGTTCTTGAAAAAGATGAGTATATAGTTGGAGAAGAGATAGTAGGGAAAGTACATATAACTGGAGGTTCAGTTAGCCAAGAAATTGAAAGCATTTACTTAACGTTGTCGACGTCATACGTAAGAGAAGTGGATGATAAAAAAGTAACGGCAACGTATGATTTAGAGCGAGTTCGTTTAACAGATCCATTTTCTGTAGAGCCAAATGAAAAAGTGGAAATCCCATTTTCGTTTTTAATGCCAATTGAAGCACCACTAACACTTGGAATGAAAACGGTTTGGGTTCATACAGGCCTTGATATTAAACATAGTATTGATCCAAGTGACCGTGATTATATTCAAGTGTTGCCGAATACGCTATTGAACAGTGTATTAAATAGTGTAAATCAATTAGGCTTTAAAGCGCGTCATATAGAATGCGAAGAATTACCGTATCGATTACGTAAGCAAGTTCCATTCGCGCAAGAATTTGAGTTTATTCCAGTTTCCGGAGAGCATTATGGGAAATTAGATGAATTAGAATTATTAATTTTGCCAAGTGCCCACGACCGATTAGAAATTATTATGGAAGTAGATAGAAAGTCACGTGGATTGGCTGGTTTATTCGCAGAAGCGCTTGATCTTGATGAGAAGGTTATTCGCTTTACAGTAACAAGCGAAGATATTCCAACGATGCAGCAAAAAATTAACAATTATATTTTTTAATAAACTATGCATAAAAAAGAAATGGAGAGGAAAACTAAAACAACCGCTCCATTTTTTTGCATAGTGAGGTTATGTATGTGAAACGATACCGACATTTATACTTGTTAAGTTGTACACTACTCATTTGTTTTGTCGCACTATCACTTTCGTATCATACCGCTTGTATTGAAAAATTTGATAATGTAGTCGCACACTTTATTCAAAGTTTCCGAAACGATTATTTGACAACCTATTTTACTTGGGTGTCCTTTATCGGTTCAAAAAGAATATATTTCCCGTTACTCATTATACTTGTAATGTATTTTCTTCTTAGAAAAAAAATATTAAGTGCATTACTTCTAACAATTAATTATTACGGATCACGTTATTTGAACAGTATGCTCAAACTATGGTACGAACGAGCAAGACCTGATGTGACGCAGCTTGTTACAGCAACTGGATATAGTTTTCCGAGCGGTCATACGATGAATGCTACTGCTTTTTTAGGATTTATTGCATATGTCACAATTACAGAAGATCGTATTTCATTGCATAAAAAGTTGCTGATTATTTTTATAGCAAGCTTCGTTGTATTATCTATTTCAGTTAGCCGAATTTATCTTGGCGTGCACTATCCATCTGACATATTAGCCGGATGGGCAGCGGGCGGTAGCTGGCTCGTTTTATGTGTTATATTTCATAAGGCGTTCATTAAAAAAGAACCTATGTCATAATAGGTTCTTTTTGCATGGGCTCCACATGAATATGAGCATGGTAAATTCCGAATTTCTTTCGAAGCATATCTTCAATATTGTCAGTAATACAATGGCTTTCGCTAACATCCATTCGAGCATCTACTTCAATTGTAATATCTACATACGTTTGATTCCCATACATACGAGCGCGAATATCTACAATATGTTCTACACCTGAAATATGTCCTACAGCATCAGCGTATTCATCCATTTTATCAGGATCAATACCATCCGTTAGCATATGGGAAGCTTCTACGAAAATTTCCCATGCAGTCTTACAAATAATAAGACCGACAAGTAAAGCAGCAATAGGGTCCAAAATAGGCATTTGGAACTGTGCTCCGACAATACCTACTACTGTACCAATACTTACGAGAGCATCAGATAAATTATCTTTTGCAGCGGCTTCTAACGACTTACTCTTTGTTTGAATCGCAATGTATTTCGTATATTTATATACGAAATACATTACGACAGCAGAAAATAAAGCCACCCATGCAGCAAGTACATTAGGTGCTGCTTGTTTCGGATTGAAAAACGATTGAATTGCACTAATCACAACTTCTAATCCGACCGTTGCCATAATAAAGGAAGCAACAAGTGATGCGATTTGTTCTGCACGCGAATGCCCATATGGATGATCTGGATCACGAGGCTTACGAGAAATTTTGAGGCCGATTAATATAGCTAAAGAAGCACCAATATCCGTTAAGTTATTCAAACCGTCAGCACGTAATGCACTAGAGAGGGTAATATAACTGATGATAATTTTCATAGAGGATAAAAATATGTAGGCCATAATGCTGACAATAGCACCTTTATCAGCTTCTTTATGAGAAAGAGTATCCAATTTAATCACTCACCTTCCTATAAGGAATTTCTTTCTATACATAGAGTATCAAACGAAACTCGTGTGGGTCTATACAAACATTGTTGACGTTTTATAGCTTTTTAAGAAGGGGATAACAAAGTTTCGTTAAGGAAAAAAATGTTGAAAAGTACAAAGCGGAAAGTTGTTAAACAATTAATGATGATTATGGCATAGGAGAAGGTGGCGAAAATAATGATTCGCATAATTTCTTTCATATATATTTTTCACAAAATGCTCGTTTGTAATTCCTTGTGGGACTTATATATAAGGAATTATAAAAAAAATTCTTGGGTAAGAAGAGGAAAAAAGCATTATTATGTTCAATGGCATAAAGAAACGAATACAAAGAACATTTTGAAAACAAATTAAAAAACCTCTGAAAAATTATCAGAGGTTTTTTCGTTTTTTAGTATGCTTCTAAAAACTCAGTAACTTGCTCTTCCGTTTTTGCGTTTGCACTATGTAAGTGACCTAGCTTTTCGCCATTTTGATATACAAGTAGGCTTGGAATGCCCATTACTTGATACTCTTCAGCAATACTTGGGAACTCATCTTTATTAATAGAATACCATTCAAACTTATTGAACTCTTCCATTACATCTCCGATAAAATTGTCCATACGTACACAATCTGGGCACCATGTAGTAAAGAACTTAACAACTACTGGCTCCTCGCTTGCGATGATGTCTTTGAATTCTTTGTCAGACTTGATTTCTCTCATGTTTTGTTGCTCCTTTTTCACTTATAATATTTTGGGTTATTTAGGCGGTGTTTTTGCCTAGAAACGAAAACTTCTAACAAAAGTTTTTCTTTTCGAATAATTCGTTTGCAAATTGATCCACCGCAGTTTCCTGAAGTCCTGGTACAACATGTGAGTAAGTCTTCAGTGTGATACCTACTCTTTTATGTCCTAATCGTTCACTTACAATCTTCGGATGTATACTTTGTTTTAACATAATTGTTACACGAGTATGTCTCAGATCATGGAACCGAATATCAAGAACCTCACTTTTCTTTATAAGCTTTTTCAGGAGCTGTGTCAAACTTCTGAAACGGCAGACCAAATCGTAGTCATTATAGCGTTCATCATATCGCTCTTTTTCCTCAGAGATTTTTTGCAGATGGTCATTTTGTGCCATTAAAGTAATGTCAGGCAAAATCAGCAGTCTCTTTCCTGAAGAGGTTTTTAGTTCATGGAATCCCTTTGTAATGTGAGAGAGGGAACGGTTAACAGATAACGTTCGTCTCTCAAAATCAATATCTTTCCATTGTAGACCTAAGATTTCACCTTTACGCATTCCACATGTAATAGCAAGAAGATAAGCGATATAATAACGGTTTTCTTTTGCATGTTCTAAAAAACGAAGAACTTCTTCATCGATTAAAAAACCAGGGGGTTAACGCTGAGTTAGTGGAAAGAGCTCATTATATCACTCTTTCAGAGGAGGTGAGTTAGGATGCGGAAATGGTTAAAGAAACTATTTTCGAAAAAACGCCCACCCTGCATTGTTTGTGAGGAACAAGAAGGTGAGCTTCAATTAAACGAAACTGATTGGATTTGTGAAAATTGTGCCCAAATTATGCATGAACAAGGTATTGAAAGAGATGAATAGTACCCTTTACATCTTATTCCATATATAACAAAGCTGGTTAGCTTCTGATTCAAGCGCTATTAAATGATCATTATTAATAGAGTTATTCGTATACATTCTGTTCTTTTGGATGTTAAGAACCGTATAATTCACATCGTTATGTTCATTTGAAAATGCTGATTCGTTTAATAATGTCAGCGTTGAGTTGATGTTGTATTTATCAATTCGCTCTTTCTTTCCTTTGAAAAACAGTTTGATAAGATGCGGCTCATCATTAATGAGCAAACCGAGTTCAGGTGATGAGCGGACGATTAAATCATCTGATATCCAATGTGATTTACCTGGATCGAACCAAGAGACGTCTTTGTTTTTAATAAATTTTTTGTACTGTTTTATGACATCGATATAGTTTTGCTGTTTCTTCTGATCAACCGTTTGCACTAATGTTTCGAAACATTCAAAAGGTAGTTCGTTTTGATGAAATTTAATAACAGTGTCTCGTAATTGTTTCCAGTAATCAAAAGCTGGTTGGTATTCCGGTTGAGATTTTAGATTTTTTACAAAGTTTGTTTTAGCTGCACTACTTTTCAGTGTGAAGTCTAGAAATTGTGTAAGTCCTACTTTAATTTCTGCCATATTACACCCCCTTTCCAAGCATTACTAATTCGATAATAGAAAGGAAAATCCTGTATTTTTTAAGGAGGCGAGCTAGATGCTAGAAAACCAGATGTCCATGCACAATGGCTATGGTAAAGCTGATCCACAGGAGCAAGAAGGTATCATGATAACGTCTATCGATGCCGAAAAGTTACAAGATGCCATCAGTCAAGCGGTAATGATTTCACAGGAATATCCAGAAAGTGAGGGTGTGAATGGGAGCATTAATGAAGCGTTGGAATTGTTACAAAAGTATTTGGGGCAATAAAAAAGGACTCACGGCAATGAGTCCTCATAAAAAAATATATGTTGATATTAGTATAAAATGGAAGGTGAGTGAATAGAACATGCAAGCAAAAGTATTGGTTAACAAACTAAACATGGACCACGCTCAGTGGTTGCAAGCTATTGGTGGCTCAGATGTTTCTGCAATCGCAGGTTTAAATAAATGAAAATCAGCAGTTCAAGTATTCTTTGAAAAAACACAAGCGATTGAAAAGGAAGATGTACAAAGTGAATCGGCATATTTCGGAAACGTTTTGGAAGAGGTAGTTGCAAAAGAATTTTCCAAGCGTACGGATTTAAAGGTACAACGCAGAAATGCAATCTGGCAGCATCCTGAATACCCGTGGATGCTTGCAAATGTAGACCGATTGATTGTCGGTGAAAAGATTGGCCTTGAATGCAAAAAAAAGTTGGGGTATTTTGGTAAAGAGTGGGGGTCAAAAGAAGGAAGGTGAACAAAAACGCTATTTGAATAAAAGCTAGTGGACTAGTTTTTAACACTCACTGAAATTAAGAATCATAACATACTTTGTAATAACTTATATGGAAGTGAGTTGAATAATAATGTTTTATTCATATTTTGATACCCGAGATAGAATGCGTCCGTATGGTACGGCGGGTATTACGTATAGCGGAGCACAAAGTACAATTCAAGCTGTTCAACAAGCGTTACAAGCACAGCAGCAAATGCAACAAATACAGCAAGGTATACAACCGTACTATTCATCTATGGAGTATTATTACCCAATGCATCCTATTACACCATACGGGATTTCTGTTTCAACAATTCCATATGGAACTGTATACAATTTATAAAAATATACGGGGGAATAAATTTGAGTATTTATTATATTAGGGCGCAAGTACAGAGCGTCCTTATAAGAAATGGTTCGTATCTAGGGAACAATTATAAAATTTTAGATATTGGAATGAGAATGTTACAACCTCATGAGTTATATGCAGCGCAAGGATTCCCAAGCAACTACATTATTGATCATGATTTTTACGGGAAGCCTTATCCGAAAACAGAACAAGTTGCCAGATGCGGAAACGCGGTACCGCCACCATTTGCTGAACAATTAGTCAGAGAAAACTTACCAGAAATGAGCGTAGCGGAGGGGGGATAATAAATTCAAGAGGGCAGCAGTAATGTAGGGTGTTATAAAACGAGAACATCCTAGGCCAAGGAATGCATCATTAAAGATACTACTTTAGTAATATAATTGGTGACGCATTCCTAACATTAAGCTTTGTTTTATACTTATACTTTCTCTTCAGGCAGTCTTATGCTAGCACGTTCTTATTTTTGTAATAGCAGCAAATTAGTCTAAACCTTCCAAATCTAGCTTGAATAATATGTAGTAATAGAGTAGAAAGGAGCGATATATATGTCTTGTTATTACTACTGTAAGAATTGTGAGAGTTACAAAAAGAAAAATCATGATTGTTGTAAAAAAAGAAGTGCCTATAATAATAAGTGCAGTAAAAAATATGATGATTGTTCTTGCAATCATAAGGAGAAAAACCTTGTAAGAGCATCCGCTTTTAGAGCGGTAAATACAGTTGATCAAAACCTTCCAGCCAATACTTTTGTCAAAGTATTATTTCAAAATGAACAATTTGATTTAGCGAATGAATATAACCCGGAAACATCAGAGTTTACTCCGAAGACTAGAGGCGTTTATTCCGTAATTGGAACGATTGGTTTCTTTCCAAACGATACAAATGTAAACTATAGAGCGCGTGTAGAAGTTCGAGTGAATGGAAATGCGGCAATTGCTATAGATAACGATTTTTTTGGTCCGATAAATTTTGGGAATGTCGTAAGTGTTTCAACAATACTCCAATTACATGCAGGTGATATTGTTGAGATTTTTGCGCAAAGTAGTATAGATGGGGTTATTAGTAGTTCAGAGGATGGTTCTCATTTTGAGGCTGCTAGATTTCCATCTCCAATTGTATAAATATTAAAAAGGAAAAAATTTTATTAACTCTGCTTTTCCGTGGAGTTTTTTTAATTTCATAATAGCAATAGCTCGTCCAAACTTTTTAAATTTATTTTGCATAGTATACAACAATAGATTTAGAAAGGGGATATAAATATGTCTTATTATTATTGTAAGCATTGCAATTGCTATAAAAAGACACAGCATACTTGTTGTAAGAAGAGTACAGATTATTACGATAAGTGTTGTGATAATGAGAAAGATAAACTTGTAAGGGCATCTGCTTTTAGAGCGGTTAGTACAGTAGATCAAAATGTCACTGCAAATACTTTTGTTAAAGTATTATTTCAAAATGAACAATTTGATTTAGCGAACGAATATAACCCAGCAACATCAGATTTTATTCCGAAGACTAGAGGGGTTTATTCTATTATTGGTACAATCAGCTTTGCACCTAATGATAGTAATACGAATTATAGAGCGCGTGTAGAAATTCGGGTAAATGATAATCCAGCTATAGCGATAGATAATGACTTTTTTGGTCCACTCAATTTTGCAAATGTCGTAGCTGTTTCAACAATACTTCAATTACATGCAGGAGATGTAGTTGAAATTTTTGCTGAGAGTGATGTAGATGGACTGATTATACAAAATGATCCAGGATTTATTAGTACGCATTTTGAAGCTGCAAGATTCCCATCTCCAATAAAATAAAATACATGTTTGTGATTTATGGACTGTTTTTTTAAAAAAGGCTCTACCTTATGGTAGGGCCTTTTAGTTAAAATTGTTTAGAAGGGAATATATTAAAATAAGTTCATAAATACTTGATAAGCAACACCTAGAGTTAATAAGATGGCTAACAGTTTTGCTACCCATCTCGGTGCATTTAAATTTAATAAAAGGGAATGACATATACTAAATGTAATGCCGAGTGTTAAAAGAATTGCGATAAGATATAAAACGAATAGGAAGAAAGGTTGCTCTATGGAGCCGAAGTCAATTTTGGATGGATTCATGTAATATGTACCTCGTTTTTTGTTGATATATTAATATAATAATGAAAAATACAAGAAATTGGAAGAGTAATGTAATAAATACTATAAAAGTAAATTTGAAGTTATGGATGGAGTAGATCAAATAATCTTTGAAAGACTATTCAAAGCCATCATTTGTTTAAGTTTGATATACAAGAACGAATGTTCTTGGTATACTGAAAAATAAAAAAGGTGCGT
>NZ_JBHWYR010000057.1:0-31481 GCF_042728695.1 Bacillus sp. NPDC060175 | reverse complement strand
AGATTTGAAAGATCTTTTCGAAGAGAAAAAAGCTGACGCTAAGAAAGACGAAAAGAAATAATGAAGTAAAAAAAGCTTGGGTAGCCCCAAGCTTTTTTTTATTTTGTAGTAGTTTTATCCCGCTATTTGTGGATATGTGTTTATTTAAATGTTATGTACAAAAAACATAGGCATATTTAATTCCTACGTTTTTTATAAGTTAATCAGTTCCTTTACTATTACAATTCATCAAATTCATCAATTTCAGCTTTACGCTTTAAAAATATTTCCATATCTTTATTCTCTCTTTCCATTAAACCAAGAGCATGTCTATCATTTAAAGCTAATTCTTTATAACCCCATATATATTCTATTGTTGTCACTTTACTATTTTTATGATCCGCAAAATACCATTCTAAAGGTTGTAAAGGATTAGATACTTCAAACAATTCGGCTGGGTACCATGAAGGCAAGTTTTCATTTTCACCTAAGATTAAATAGTCTAATTCTCCATTCAATGAACTAATACCATAAACCACATATTCCTTATGGATTTCTAAATTTATAATCGATTCTCGATTATATCCTTGTTTTAATAAACCCTCTGAAAATGTATCTCCTGAATTTTTTATACACAGTACCTTCATATACAAGCTCCTATCAACAAAAAATTAATTTTTAAATTTAAAATCATCAAATTCATCTGTTCTAGTATTTTTAACATAATGAATTTCTACACCATTTTAAATCCCATAGTGGCCCCTAATACCCAGAATCATTTCCGTACCCCTCTTACTCCATTCAACACAAAAAACCTCGATTCCATCACACACGGAACCAAGGTTTATCTCATTATCATTGATTAAATTAAAAAACTATGTTAAATTAGTACAGAAACGCATTCTTAAAAAACAAGAGAATGTATTTATCCGTATCTTAATTGTACACCAAAACACATCTTCAGTCAACCTCTATTTTTCACTTTTAAAGGAGTGCTTACGTATGAACAAAAAACTTGATCAAGAGCAAAAACGATTGGATAGCGTAATAGAAACTATTACGGAGCAAATTGATAAACTGGAAAGTGACACTGGCAGACGCCGGGCAGAAGTAATCAACATTCGTAAACACTTCTGGGATGATGTAAAAGTTAACACTGATACTTTTGACGATTATCTTGAAACAGTTATCAACTTAAGACAACAAGCTCAGTCACTAGCCGTAACACAAATCACCCATAAGCACACCTTTAATCGACTTGCCGCACTACGCCGTATGCATAAAGCACCTTACTTCGGACGAATCGATTTCAAAGAAGAAGGAGAATCTGGCGCAGAGCAAATTTATATCGGCGTTGCTACACTTACCGATGCAAGCGGAGAAAATTTTCTTATATACGATTGGCGCGCACCAATTTCAAGTGTTTACTACGATTATCCACCAGGACCGGCTGAGTACAGCACACCAGGAGGCGTAATCCGCGGCAATGTGGAGAAGAAATTACAATATATTATTCAAAATGGCGAGATTGATTCTATGTTCGATACGAGCCTCACAATTGGAGATGAAATCCTGCAACAAGCGCTTGGAAAAGGAACAAACAAACATATGCAAAGTATTGTTGCTACTATCCAGCGCGAGCAAAATGAAATTATCCGTCACGATGAAGGGCGACTACTTATCGTTCAAGGAGCTGCTGGTAGCGGTAAAACGTCGGCTGCCCTGCAGCGAATCGCCTACTTACTATATAAATATCGCGAATGGTTAAAAGCTGATCAAATTATTCTCTTCTCCCCTAACTCCATGTTCAACAGCTACGTATCTAACGTACTACCTGAACTCGGTGAAGAGAATATGCAGCAAGTTACATTCCAAGAATATTTAAACCATAGACTCAGTAAGTCATTTGACGTTGAAGATCCTTACGAACAACTAGAATATATGCTAACTGAAACGAATAGCGCAAATTATAAAACTAGAAATGCGAGCATTCGATTTAAAGCATCTACTCAATTTTTCGATATGATTAGAACGTACAGACAATCTCTTGAATCTTCAGGCATGTTATTTAGAGGAATGAAATTTAGAGGAAAACTGATTGCCTCTGCTAAAGAAATTACAGAGCAATTTTATAATACTGATTCCTCCCTCCGCTTCCATAATAGAATCGAGAAGTTAACGGAGTGGCTAAATAAACAAATAGATGCAATTGAAAAAACAGAACTGAAAAAGCCTTGGGTAGAAGAAGAAATTGAATTACTTAGTAAAGATGAATATCAAAAAGCTTATAAATATTTACAGAAAAAAGGCGAGTTTGACGACAATTCCTTTAATGATTATGAACAAGAAACGAAAGTACTCGGACGCATGATTGTCCGCAAAAAATTGAAGCCGCTGCGTAAAGGCGTTCAAATGCTACGCTTCATCAATTTCACAGGCATATATAAACAACTCTTCACAGATGCATCATGGGTTACTGGAGAAAAGCCTAAAGAATGGGATGACATTTGTTCACTAACTTTGAACATGTTAGATGAAGGAAAGCTACATTACGAAGATGCGACTCCATTTTTACTTTTAAAAGAATTAATTGAAGGCTTCCAAACGAACAGATCGATTAAACACGTACTCGTCGACGAAGCGCAAGATTACTCTCCGTTTCAATTCGAGTTTTTAAAACGTCTCTTCCCTGCCGCAAAAATGACGGTACTCGGGGACTTTAACCAAGCGATATTTGCTCATGCGAGTGAAGCAGTGAATTTCAATACACTTACTAGCTTATACGGACCTGATGAAACGAACGGCATCAACTTAACTCGTAGCTATCGTTCAACAAAACCGATTATTGAATTCACACGCTATCTCGTACCGGAAGGAAAGAATATTAACGCCTTTGAACGTGACGGCGAGAAACCTACAGTGACTAAAGTTTCTGATTACAGCGAACTGCATAATTGTATTACTTCCAAAGTTGTTGAACTACAAGAACAACAGCACAATACGATCGCAATTATATGTAAATCCGCAGCCGAAAGTGCCGCTGCCTACGAAGCACTCAGTCATATCGAGAATATTAAACTTGTGAAAAGTAACTCTGCTGAGTATGAGCAAGGCATTGTCATTATCCCTGCTTATTTAGCGAAGGGTATCGAATTTGATGCTGTTATTATTTACAATGCCTCTAAAGATGTGTACAGTGATGCAAGCCTTCGTAGATTGTTCTACACTGCTTGTACGCGCGCAATGCATGAGTTACAGCTTTATAGCGTTGGTGAGGTTAGTCCTTTTGTACTTGGGGCTGATACGGAGAGTTTTGAACTTATTACACCTTGATATTAATCAAGGTGTTTCTTTTTTATGCAGGACTTACAACTAAAAAATAGAATATATCATTTTAGAAAAAATTAAGGAGTGAAAAGATGAATCATTATTTCATTGCTATTTATGACGGTGAGTTTTCTACCGAAAAATTACATACCATTTTACAATCTAATCCCACTTTTACCGAACTAAACGTCCGCACCATTTCAATCTCATCATCAAGACCTTTCACCTTATTAGTTGGTGCAGAAAATGATGCACTCACAACTGGACTTACAGACAAATACCACTTATTAACGAAAGAATTACAATCACTTGAACAGCAAGAGAAGTACTATTACGTATACGATTATAAAATTAGAAAGACCATCGAGAACCCTATCCAAAAATGCTTTCCATTAGCCAAAATTAATATAAGTGTTACGAAATTCCATAAGATGATTCAAAAAGTAAAAGACTTAAAACGACCTGTATTTGCGGGCTATAATATCTCTTCTCATGATTCAGACATACTTACAATTGATGTACTTCTTTCTTCACCTTTATTAGATCCTAACACTTCCGAAAAAGATGCGAAAGAATACTTATATTTACAACAACTAGCTGAATCAATCTCTCGTTCTGAATTATGTATTTCTATTGAGGCTAGTTCACTTATTTAAATACAACAAGAGGGTTATTTGTCATAACCCTCCACTACTATCTATTTACGTTTATACTTGATCATAATAATGAATTCTTTTATATACAACTTATATAAGTATCAAGGTGTCTTTTGCATTCTCACTGACATATCTTTACGCCGATATACACTCAGCACGATCCCCATTAAAAGCGCATGAAATACAGTTGGTGTTAATCCATAACTAATAAAAGGCAAGGATATAGCAGCAATCGGTAATAAACCTAGGATCATTCCAACGTTATAAATGAACTGGACTACGAAAAGGGTCATTCCTCCAACGAGAAGCAATTTACCATACCGATCATTTATTTTATAAGATATGACCATTATCCTTGCTACAAAAAGAGAAAGAACGAAGACAAGAATTAGCGCAAGCACATATCCATAATAATAAGTCAAACTTGCAAACACAAAATCAGTATCTGGAGCAGGGATAAACTTTGTATCTCCAGATGTACCAAACCAACCCGCTGACGACATTACCTCTTTTAAACGTACATACATAAACCCTGCGCCCCCTGCATCACGCTCTGGATTTAAATAACCTAAAAATCTATCCAAATGATATCCTTTTAATGCGGACCAGGAAAAAAATACTCTTATACTCAATAAACAAATTGGTACAATTGTAATAATCAATGCTTTTTTCTTTCCTAACTTACTCCACCAAAGCATAACAAATATCATCGTGATATAAATAAAAATTGTTGAAAGAGTTGATACAATGAAGAATAAATACAAAGAAAATAAATACAAAACCACGAGATGTATAACCTTTAACCTACCGTTATTGAAAAAAGAAGCCCAAGCTAGAAAAAAGAACGGCACTGCCATTAAGCAGTCAATTGCAATGGGACCAATTTTTATTAACGGTTCGCCAGCCATCGAAGCGTTCGGAAAACAGTATAGCATTAACAGGATAAGTACTCCGATTGTGTAAAACAACCATCCGAGTCTTTCTAACTTCCGATAATCAATCAGCATCATCCCAAGAGCTGCTGCAACGCCAAGAATAACAAATATTATCTTATTCATTAGTAAATCATTCGTATGTCCAAAAGCTATAACTGGCAGAAAACCTAACCCCATAGCAGTCACTAATAAAATAATTAGAAACCACTCAACCTTTGGCTTATGAAGTTTGTTAAGTTCCCGGCCAAGTTTAATTGGACTTCCCATTTGTTCAACAGCTTTGTCTTCAGCAACTTCCTTACTTAACCCTTTATCCATCCACATATTTTCCGCTTGCTTCAAGTGAAAATCTAGTTCAGTAGCCACAAAGCTCTTTGCTTCTTTTGATTTAATATGATTGGTAACTTCGCTTAAAAAACGCTCCCCTTTTTTATTCAATTCCGCCTCACTCCTGTACTAAGCCTTTTAATATAAACCGTGCCTTTGTAGAATCTTTCTCTGCCTTTCGTAGCATCTTTCTTCCTTTATCATTTAATTGATAATATTTCGCCCCTGCATGATCCCAACTTGATTGGATAAAACGATTCTGTTCCAAGCGGTGTAATAAAGTGTATAAAAAACCTTCATTTCCTTCGAATTTTTGAATTCCTCTCCCTCGCAATAGCTGCCCCAGTTCGTACCCTGTTTTTTCATTCATAAGAAGTTGTAAAACCGCTAAAGAGATGTCTTCTTCATTTTCGTGTGATTGATTGATTTTTTCACGTACCCGCTTTCGATGCTGATCAGAAAAACTCAAATGTTTAAAAGTTGTGTTCTCCATTGATTTTCGCAAGCCTTTTAATCGATCTTCCATTTGATTATTCCTCCAATCCTTTCTTCAAAAGCTCCTTCGCTTTTTTCAGTCTAGTTTTTATCGTATTTTCCTTCACTTCTATTACAATCGCAATCTCTTTAATTGATAATTCTTCATAATAAAATAGATAAATCACTTCTCGATATTTTATCGGTAAATTCATTACTGCAGAAGCAAGCCTACTATCCTCTGCATTTTGAATAACTGTTTGCTCGACACTATCAT
Source organism: Bacillus sp. NPDC060175 (assembly GCF_042728695.1). Lineage (NCBI taxonomy): Bacteria > Bacillati > Bacillota > Bacilli > Caryophanales > Bacillaceae > Bacillus > Bacillus sp. NPDC060175. The sequence continues at coordinate 25,506 of NZ_JBHWYR010000057.1, read as the reverse complement.
GTTGAACCTCAATATAAGCAAATTCATCCTCTGTAACGATTACCTTTTTGTTATACCAACTTTTTATATAATCCTTACAATGATTAATTGCGATTCTCCATAACCATGTTTTTAAGTTCGAATTCCCTTTATATGTATGAAGAGATTTATAGCATTTCACAAATATATCTTGCGTTAAATCCTCCGCAACTTCTTTATTATTCACATATGAGTACACAAGCTGTAAGACTTCTTGTCCATACTTGTTCATTATTTCGTCGATAAGGTCCTCCTTATCTTCTATTTCAAACGCTTCTACCGTTAATTCATCCACATCATTTCCTCCTTCCCATATATTAGACGACGCACTCTATGGAAAAGTTTTATAAATCCATAAAAAAAACGGTTGGCAATGTCCGTACCGTTTTTTTAAACCTTAATTTTTCTTTACTAAGAGTAAACCTTTTATTATGATACAACACTTTATATTCACTTATAGTCAAAATTTTAGCGCATTCATAATAAAACAAAAAACCACCTAAAGGCTCCCCTTCAGGTGGTTCTCTATTTTACGCTAACGCAGCTGCCTGCTCTTGTTGATCTACAGGAATTACAGCGTCTCTTAACGCTTTTTCTAGTTCAGCTGTGTATTTCATTTGCTCTTCTTTGCTCCAGCCAAGTTTCGCAGCCATGTAGTTGATTACTGCTTCTTTCCACTCGTATACCCAGTGGATGTTGAAGAATACAGCGCCTCTGCGGCGTACGAAGAAGTCAACTGGTTTCGCTGTCATTTCGTAATCCATTGCGTATACAAGCGGGATTAGAACGTCTAGCGGCATGTTGTATTCTTTCGCTTCTTCTTTATGTTTTTTCGCTAAATCGAACAGTACGTCAACGTTAGAGCCGTAGAATTTCGCGAATTCTTCCGCTTGCGCTGTCGTTAAACCGTATTTTGTACCTTCGCCTGCATTTTTCGCGATAAATGCCGAGAATCCGTGTGAACCACTTACATGACCACCAGAGATTGGCATATGTTTCGTATCGCTCTTCGGATATGCGCTATGACCTTCTTTTTGTAATAGATTCGTTACGTAGTCTACTACCATTTCAGCCATTTTGCGGTATCCTGTTAATTTACCGCCTGCGATTGTAATTAAACCAGATTCAGAAGTCCAAATTTCATCTTTACGAGAAATTTCAGATGCGTTTTTACCTTCTTCGTAAATTAACGGACGTACACCAGCCCAGCTTGATTCCACATCTTTTTCTGTAATTTTCACACTCGGGAACATGTAGTTAATCGCATTAATGATGTATGTGCGATCTTCTGTTGTCATGTGTGGTACAGCTGCGTCTTTATCATAGAACGTATCCGTTGTACCTACGTACGTTTTTCCTTCGCGAGGAATCGCAAACACCATACGTTTATCTGGTGTATCAAAGTAAATCGCTTGCCCTAATGGGAAACGTTTTTGATCAATTACTAAGTGAACACCTTTTGATAATTGAAGTACTTTCCCTTTTTTCGAGTTATCTTTTTCACGAAGTGTGTCTACCCAAGGACCGGCTGCGTTTACAATTTTCTTACCGTAAACTTCGTACACTTCTCCGTCTAGTAAATCGATTACACGTACACCGCATACTTTTCCATCTTTATATAAGAAATTGTCTACTTTTGCGTAGTTAACAGCTTTCGCACCATGTTCAATTGCTTCTTTCATTACTTCAATTGTAAGACGCGCATCATCTGTACGATATTCTACGTAGTAACCGCCGCCTTTTAATCCTTCTTGTTTTACAAGAGGCTCTTTATTTAGCGTTTCTTCACGGTTAAACATCTTTCTGCGCTCGCTTCGTTTTACACCTGCTAGGAAGTCGTATACACGAAGACCAATTGATGTACTAAATGACCCGAACGTGCCGCCTGTATGGAACGGAAGTAACATCCACTCTGGTGTTGTTACATGGGGACCGTTCTCATATACGATCGCACGCTCTTTCCCCACCTCTGCTACCATTTTCACTTCAAGTTGTTTTAAATAACGTAAACCGCCGTGTACAAGTTTCGTTGAACGACTTGATGTACCTGCTGCAAAGTCCTGCATTTCAAACACAATTGTTGATAAACCGCGTGTTGCCCCATCTAATGCAATACCAGAACCAGTAATACCTCCACCAATTACGATCACATCTAACTCTTGTTTATTTACTCCGTTTAATACGTCTTTACGTTGTTTACTTGAAAATTTCATGGTAATTCCTCCCTTTGATAACGAAAAAAGAGACCACGAACTCCGCTATAGATTTCGCCTCTATAGCGTGTTGTGGTCTCTCCAAATCTCCTACCGAATTATTAACTTGTCATCATTATAACACTGTTTATGATTATTTGAAAGCTTTTGTTGCTTCAATTGCCTTTTTCCATCCAGCATATAGCTCTTCGCTTGTTTCCGCTTCCATTGCCGGTGTAAAGCGTTTATCCATATTCCACTGCGCTTTAATTTCGTCTTGGTTTTTCCAATATCCAACCGCAAGACCAGCTAAGTATGCTGCACCTAAAGCTGTCGTTTCACTGATCACCGGACGCTCTACAGGAACGTCTAACATATCGCTTTGGAACTGCATTAAGAAGTTATTCTTAACTGCTCCCCCGTCAACGCGTAATGTGTTCAGTTCAATACCTGAATCAGCTTCCATCGCGCATAGTACATCTTTCGTTTGGTATGCTAACGATTCTAGCGTTGCACGAATGAAATGCTCCTTCGTCGTACCGCGCGTTACACCAAACATAGCGCCGCGTACTTCACTATCCCAGTACGGTGTTCCGAGTCCTACGAATGCTGGTACTATGTATACACCTTCAGTTGATTCAACGCGTGAAGCGTACACTTCACTTTCACTCGCATCTTTAAACATGCGCATTCCGTCACGTAACCACTGAATTGCAGAACCTGCTACGAAAATACTTCCTTCTAATGCGTAATTCACTTTACCATCTAAACCCCATGCAATTGTTGTTAATAGGCCATGCTCAGAAGCTACTGCTTTTTCGCCTGTGTTCATTAACATAAAGCAACCAGTTCCGTAAGTGTTCTTCGCCATACCTTCACCGAAACAAGCTTGTCCAAATAATGCTGCTTGCTGGTCACCAGCTATACCTGCAATCGGTACATTTTGACCGAAGAAGTGGTAATCAATTGTTTCTCCATATATTTCCGATGATTGACGTACTTCTGGAAGCATGCTCTTTGGTACTGTTAACATGTCTAGAAGCTCATCATCCCACTGTAAGTCGTGAATGTTAAACATTAATGTACGTGATGCATTTGAGTAGTCTGTTACGTGCGCTTTACCACCAGATAGTTTCCATACAAGCCATGTATCAATTGTTCCGAATAATAACTCGCCGTTTTCCGCTTTTTCTCTTGCACCTTCAACGTTATCTAAAATCCATTTTACTTTCGTACCAGAGAAGTATGCATCAATTAAAAGACCTGTTTTTTCGCGAACCATATCGCTATAACCTTTTTCTTTTAACTCATCACAAATTTCAACTGTTTGACGAGATTGCCATACGATTGCGTTATAAATTGGTTTTCCAGTCGTTTTATCCCATACAACCGCTGTTTCACGTTGGTTCGTAATACCGATACCAGCGATTTGTTCTGGCTTCACATCTGCTTCGCTTAAGCAAGTTGCGATAACTGCTAAAATAGATCCCCAAATTTCTTGTGCATTATGCTCAACCCAGCCTGGCTTTGGAAAATGTTGCGTAAACTCTTTTTGAGCTGAATGAACGATTTTTCCTTCTTTATTGAAAAGAATTGCGCGTGAGCTTGTTGTTCCTTGGTCTAATGAAAGAATATATTTTTTCATATCGGTTTCCCCCTATGCTACTTTTCTACTTTTTGTAGTAGTTCCACTTTTTTTACTTGTCATATAAGAGATTGCTAGTACAATCACAGTTGCAATAATCACATAAATAAGTGCTGAATTTTGTTTTCCTTCAAATACAACTTGATGGAATAATCCTGCAAGTGATCCACCTAGAATTGGACCAACTACTGGGATCCATGCATACTTCCAGTTTGAACCGCCCTTTCCTGCAATCGGAAGGAAGAAGTGTGCAATACGCGGACCTAAATCACGAGCCGGGTTGATTGCGTATCCTGTTGTTCCACCTAATGATAAACCAATACTTACAATTAAGAAACCTACGATAAATGGATTTAAACCATCTGCAAATTTATTTGCTCCAATTGCTAATATACCAAATACTAAAACGAATGTTCCAATCATTTCACTTAAAAGGTTTGTAAATGTGTTCGGAATTGCTGGACCTGTTGCAAATACACCTAACTTTGTTCCTGGATCTTCTGTTTCTTTCCAGTGTGGTAAGTAATGTAAATATACGAGAACTGCCCCGATAATTGCCCCAATCATTTGTGCTGCGATATACATAGGTACGTCACTCCATGGGAACGCTCCCTTAAAAGCAAGTCCTATCGTTAAAGCCGGATTCAAATGTGCCCCACTAATTGATCCAACTGCATACGCTGCCATAGCAACCGCTAAGCCCCAGCCCATTGTAATTACAATCCAACCAGAATCTTTCGCAAACGACTTCTTTAAACTTACACCAGCGCAAACACCGCCACCAAGTAAGATTAACAACGCTGTCCCTATTAATTCCCCTAAAAATGCTGACATAAAATCCCTCCACAATCAATTTAAATGCTTTCGAAAAGTGATAGAGGTAAAATGAATGGCCATTCGTTTTTTTTCAAAAGAAAAAGATCCACAGCTTACATGCTTCTATAATATATATAGAAACAATAAAATGTGGATCTCTTCTTTTCTCCGTCACGTTTATTAACTTGTCTATAATGTTAACCTCTAATGAAAGCGGTGTCAACAGAATTTTTTCACATTTTCGTCACTTTTTTTGGTAATGTTTCCATAATTCTTTTTTCGATGTCGTAATTGCTGTCGCACCAGCATTTAACGCTCTTTCAACGTCTTCTACAGTTCGAATAAAACCACCTGCTAAAATCGGTACACCTGTACGCTCTTTCACCTCAGCAATGACACCCGTTAACGCACCAGGAAGCACCTCTATATAATCCGGCTTCGTCTTTTCTAGCAAATTACAGCTCTTTTCCATTGCGCTAGAATCAATTAAAAAGATGCGTTGAATGGAGACGACACCTTTTTGCTTCGCCTTCATAATTACGCTCGCCTTTGTCGATAATAACCCGTACGGTTTATATTCTTGGCATAAAAACTCCGTCGCATGCCCATCACTTTGTAATCCATGGATTAAATCAACATGTAAAAATACTTTTTTATTATGCTGCTTCGCGAGTGACACAACACTCTTCAATTGCCCAACATGAATATCTAAAATAACAATATACTCATACGAACTATGTAATAGCTTTTCCAAATCTTTAATTTGCCTCACTGCCGGCAAAATCTTTTGCTCATGAAATTCCATTCTAAATGTCCCCTTCTTTATATCATCCTATTCTTTATAGTACACAATTTGGGTGAAAAGAACAGCTAGCGTGGGGAATTTCTTTCAAATCTCTAATAAAAACAATCAACAAACAAAAACGCCATCCCTTCCTATACTTCTATAGAATGAATAGCGCATATCTTTATTTTTATCCATCTACTTTCGGACTATATGAAAACCCCGGATATTTCACAACAGGCCATTTTTGCTTACGTAAAGAATCCATCAATTGCGGGCCAACATGTACATTACTTTCCACTATTTCTTTAGGAGTCAGTGCCATCCATTGATTTAACGATACATCTTCAAAAAGGTTACTTTTGAACATCTCTAAAAACCATAATGTTTCGGTACCAGTGTTTTGAATATAGTGTCCGGTAGCAAACGGTACATATCCGACATCACCAGCTCTATAATCAAATGTGCGAGCTGCACCATCCCCAAGAAACACAGTCATTCTCCCTTGCCCTGTCAAATAATATTGCCACTCATCATTGTTCGGATGCCAATGGAGTTCTCTCATTCCGCCAGGCTCAATTTCAACTAGCGCTGCTGCGATTGTTTTTGAAATAGGAAAGTTAGTAGAGTCTACAATTCGGACACTACCACCAGGGGTCTTGATAGGTGTTTGTTTTAACAATTCGTGCTTGAAGGTTAAAGGAATTTCTCCTTCAGGTGACTGGACTTCCTGACTCTCAAGCGAACCCGGTACCTCTCCTTGATAAATATAGATCTGCTCTGAAGGAATAGAGTTAAAAGCACTCTCTGGTACTCCAAAATTAGCCGATAGAATCTCTTTTGGAGTATGCGCGAACCAATCGGAGATGGATAGGGTAGATAGATCAGAAAAATGTCCATCATCGAAAACGAGTAGAAATTCACAATGTTCCATCCCTTGAATGGAATGCGGGATACCAGGAGGAAAGTACCAAAGATCACCTGGACCAACGTCGGCAATGAAATTTCGTCCTTCTTGGTCAACGGCAGTTATGCGTGCCTTTCCTAAAAGCATATATGCCCATTCTGCTTGTTTATGCCAATGGAGTTCACGTACTCCTCCGGCCGTTAAACTCATATTTACCCCAGCAATCGTAGTCGAAACCGGAAGTTCCCGAGCAGTAATCTCCCGAGACCACCCACCGTGTTTTAAAATCATAGAAGTGTCTGAGAATGAAAATTTCAAGTTAGGGACTAATCCAGCATCCGTAATAGGCGGAACGAGCATATTCGGATTTTGAATATCCCGCATAACATTACGAGGTCCAGAATCAATCGTACCAGCTCCATCGCTACGGATTGGCTGTGGTATACTCCCTCCCGCTTCATTAACAGTACGTTTTTTCATCATTACGCTCCTCTTTCATCGGATTATTAAGTAAAAAGCCTCCATCATAGTGTATGAATTGGGCTTTGAATGGTTACTGTGCCTATTGAAACAAGGGATTCTGCCTTAACAATCCGCTAAAGCTTGATGCGATCTTAATTTAAAAAGGAGTATCCAACACACTAACATATAAAAAAGAAGAGAAATCCCTTTCTCTTCTTTACAAGTTTTTATTAAAGCAGTACCGAGTCTTTATCACTATCCTGATTACGTTTCTCACGCTCTTCTTCTAAACGCTTCATATAAACTTCGCCTTCTTTTTCGATAAAATCGTTATCCATCTCTTGCTCTTTTTTCGAAGTATATAAAACCATGTAGCCACTTAGTACAATCCCAATGATTACAAGATAAATCCACCATGGTAAAATTTCCACTTTCGTTCATCCCTTTCCTTAGACAAGCCTTATTAGTTTCACTCTATGAGGAAAGAAGTGGATTTATGCTTAAATTTTTCATTGTGGATTCTTCGCGAAGAACGCTTGTACATATTCCATAAACTCGATTGGCTCTTGACGGAACGGCGCGTGGTATCCTTTTTCAATAATATGAAACGTACTATTTGCAAATAACTGATGATACAGCTCACCATTTTTCCAAGAAACGCTCTTATCGTGTCGTCCCCATAAAATTAAAGTCGGAACCTTAATTTTATCAGCTTCCATCGCAATACGGCGTTCTCTCATTTTCGTAAGCTGATCATAATGCTCTTTATCATCGCGGCTATTTTTCACTTCATTTTTATTATAATCCGTAATCTCTGTTACAGTTTGTAAGTCCGTTGATAGCGGCGGAACTTCATAACTTTCTTTTTGCTGGAAAGACTCAATTCCTGTAGAATCCGCTAAAACGAGATGGGTAACCGCGTCCGGATATAGATACGCTAAATTAAGGGACATCTCTCCCCCCATCGAATGACCAAGTACTGCAAATTGATCGTATCCGAGCTTCTTCATTAGCTTATAATATAAATTCACCTGCGCAGGAAACGAATACTGAAAATCAACCGGCTTAGAAGAACGTCCAAATCCTAAAATATCAACTGCAATAATCGTATGATCTCTCGCAAGTTCCGGATAAATATCACTAAACCCATCTGAAGAACCACCAAACCCGTGAAGCATAAGTAAAGGCGGTTTCCCCTCACCAATTTGCTTAAAATAAATCGTCTGCCCATCAATTTGTGCCATACTCTCTTTCGTATTTAACCTCATCATAACAGTATCTTTCACTTCTTCAACCTTCGCAATCGGCTTATCAACGAAGTTACATACTATTAACAAAACGAGTACAATGCCACTAACCATATAAAACTTAAACCGTTTCAAAATTTCCGTCTCCTTTCTTAAGTTGCCATTTAAAGTTTTTACATTTTTTGGTTGTTTTATGTTCTTTTTTAATTGTAACCATTGTAGTTACAATTATATCAAAAAAATATTACTCACCGCTATTACCGATGGTTGTTATGTAACCATTATAGTTACGCATTAAAAGTAAGTCAATTATTTTACTAATGAAAAAGAGCGCTGAACAGACATCAGCACTCTTTTTCATCACCCTCGTTATTTATCCCGCTATTTGTCGGGCAGTAAAACTCCCACCTCAAAATTCGGCTGAAGCAAAGAAGTTAGGTGGGAGCCCTGCTGCCCGTAAACGCCCGATTGGTGAGGGCTAATAATCAGTGGGGGATGAACAAAACCCCCACTGATTATAGTTTCACTTTATACAAAGTTGTTCCGCTATTTCTTGTACACGTTCCATCGTCATTCCTTCTCTAAACTCCACTGCTAGAGGATGGTCTGTCGGTTCCAGTTCAATATAAGGGCGAATACCGTCCGCTCTCGGATGGACCATCGCTTTTAAGCTTACTGTCTCCAACTCATATGGTAAATCTGTCGAAAGCCAACCAAACATCGGCTCTAATAATTGTTGCTTATCCCAGAATTCATTCACCTTATCAAAATTCGCTTCGCTTAACGAAACCCATACACCCCATATGAAATGTTCATCTGTACCAATGATAGGAATTTCAATACTCCCTCGAATGAAGAAATGTTCTCCATCCATCACGCATAAATCATCGTTCATTTCAAATCTATCTTCTCGCTCTTCAGGTTCAGCATCATAATAATAAACAGGAGCTGATGATCCATAACTCGTTGGAATTTCTTCATGATATGTATCGCAGCATCTACAAGTATACCCACTAATTTTCGTCATTCTATTCCTCCATCAGTTTTACATACATTTTAGCAAAATACTTATAAAGAGAAAATAAAAAAGCAAGCAATTCCAGCGATCCGCTAAAACTACTTGCTCTTCTACTTATTATCTCTATTTTTACTCTTTAATAAATTCCTTAGTACTTCTCACTGTATCAATCGGACGAACTAATTTTTCGATTTCTTCACGCTTTGGCTCTAAGAACGGAGGTAAAGATAATTTCTCTCCAAGCGTTTCATATGGCTCATCTCCCATAAAACCAGGGCCATCTGTTGCAAACTCGAATAAAATTTGCGGCGCAACTCTTGCGTATAATGACTCAAAGAAGTGACGATTTACATAACCAGATGAAGGGAGTCCAACTCGACTTAGTCGCTCAATCCACTCTTCTAATACAGCGCGATCCTCTACGCGGAATGCTGCATGATGCACTGTACCAAAACCTTGTTGCGCTTCTGGAAGAACTGTATTATGTTCTACAATGACTGAGGCACCATTTCCACCTTCGTTTACTTCAAACAAGTAGAATTCTCCTTCTTGAGCAATCTCTTTAAATAATAGAACTTTTTCTAGTACTTCTTTGAAATAACTAAAGTTCGCGATACGAATAAATACAGGTCCTAATCCAGTAATTGCGTATTCTAATGGAACTGGTCCGTTTTGCCACGGTGTACCTGATTCCACCCCTTTATCCAATTCATCTGAGATTAATTGATAGTGTTGATCATCAAAGTCAACGAAAGAAAGAGTTTTCTTACCGAATTGCTCTTTAATTCCTTTATGTTCCACTTCAAGACGATCAAAACGTTTCACCCAATATGCTAATGCCGCATCACTTGGAACTCGGAATGAAGTTTTTGAAATTTCATTTGTCCCGTGTACACCTTTCGGAACGCCTGGGAAGTCAAAGAAAGTCATATCCGTTCCTGCACTACCCTTATCATCCGCAAAGAATAAATGATACGTTTGAATGTCATCTTGGTTTACCGTCTTTTTAACTAAACGCATTCCTAACACATAAGTGAAAAATTCATAGTTCTTTTCTGCACTACTTGTAATCGCTGTAACATGGTGTATTCCTTTTAATTGGTTCATTATATATTCCTCCAATAGTTTTAATTTATATTTAATGGTTTTATTTCTGCTCGTTGGTCAACGAAGCACATATTTATAATAAGTAATCATTTCATTTTACTAGTCAAGTGATAGTTAAAAAATAATTCGTACAAAAGCAATTTAGAGAACATATTGTACCTTTCTCATATGACTCATTTCCTTTTGTTACTATCACTTTACAACTCAAGTGATTAAAAAGCAAGTGATTTATCTCGAATTCAAGATATTTTTCGATATGTTATTCATACAAAAAAAGCCCCATTAAGTTTTTTAACACTTAATGAGGCCATCCTATTTACAATCTTAATTATGGAACGTCGGCTTATAGAACGAACGATTATCAAGCGCAAAGACACGCTCAGTGTATTCGCCTGGTTTTGTACGTCCTAATGCGCGGTCCATCATGTTCATTTTTGCATCTAAGTTATCGATGTAGTGCAGAATTTCTGCTTCTTTTACTAATGGTGGTTTTGGGCTACCCCATTCTGCTTTTCCGTGATGGGAAAGCACGATGTGCTGAAGGATTAATACTTCTTCTGCATCGATTTGTAGTTCCTCTGCTGCTTTACCAATTTCGTTCACCATAATTGAAATGTGGCCAAGCAAATTTCCTTCTAACGTATACGTCGTAGAAATCGGGCCAGATAGCTCAAATACTTTACCAAGGTCGTGTAAAATAACGCCCGCATAAAGTAAATCTTTATCTAAAGATGGGTACAGTGCAGAAATTGCTTTCGCTAAATCTAACATTGATACGACATGGTAAGCTAGTCCAGATACGAACTCGTGATGATTTTTCGTCGCTGCTGGATATTCTAAAAATTCGTTTTGGTGCTTATTTAATAAATGTCTTGTTAGACGCTGAATGTTCGGATTTCTCATTTCAAATATGTATTGCGTAATTTTTTCAACCATATCTTCTTTTTTTATTGGAGCTTTTTCTACAAAGTCCGAGATATCCGTTACTTCATTTTCATTCGCAACACGAATTTGTTTCACACGTAATTGAATACGTCCTTTATAGTTTAGAATATCTCCAGCTACTTTAACGATCGTTTCCGCTACATATTGTTTCTCAACTTCTGGTGATACATCCCATAGCTTCGCTTCAATATCTCCACTTGGATCTTGTAAGATTACTGTTAAAAACGGCTTGCCATTGCTTGCGAGACCTTTTGTCGCTGTTTTAATTAACAAGAAAACATCGACTTGTTCACCAACTTCATATTCTACAATTTTCTTTTTCATTCGAATTCCTCCACCAAATCAGTTACTTTTAGTATAGCACACTACAACTCGTTTTCTTTACGCTTACGTGTTAATTTTATAATCTCATTTTCTGTAAAATACGTTAATAAATGCGCATGACATGTAAAGAAGATAACTTGTCTATCTTTCGCAATTTCCTTTATTAGTTCAATCGTTCGATTCGTCCTTACCGCATCAAAATGCACGAAACTATCGTCAATAATAAATGGATAATCATGCTCAAACGTTTTCGCTAGTGCAAATCGTAACGATAAATATAACTGCTCCGCTGTCGCTTGGCTTAGTTCATGACTGTAAAAACGCATACCATCGTTACGTTCGACAATGAAAGGTTCCGCCTCTGACGGTGAGAATATTTTACTATACCTTCCGCCTGTTAAATACACGAAATACTCTTCGGATTTTTGTAAAATACGCGGAAGATGCACTTCATGATAATATTGCTTCGTTTTCGTTAATACTGTCTTTGCAGCCGCATATGCAGCCCACTTCTTCACTTGTTCACGCACTTGTGATTTTTTCATTTCCCACTCATGTAGCAAATCACCATACGTACTGCCTTCTTCTAAATTCGCAATTTCTATTCGATGCTTCGCAATACGTTCTGTCAGTTCTTTCTCTTTCGCAAGACAGTTTTGCGCGGCTGTAATTTCTTGCTTTAATTTTTCATCATAACCGTCAGCCTCATAATGCTCAGCTAATGACAAACTCGTTAAGCGCTGTTCTAAAAGATCAATTTGAGGTAATAAACGCCCCACTTGCTTATCTGCATCTTCACGTTTCTCTGCCAATTTTCCTACTTCTAAAAACATCTCTTCATCTGTAGATTCTGCGATACGCCATAACCCATCTCGTTCTACTAGCAGTTGTTTTAATTGCCCTTGCACGAACTCATATTCTTCTTGCCATTCCGCCAGCTTCTCTTTCAGCTGCTTACAAGTTTGGCGCTTCTCTTTTTCATTTTGCATACGACTTTGCGCCTCATGCAAATTACTATACTCTTTACTACCGATAACAGTTTCTAGTTTATGTTCAAAGTGCGAAATCATTTCATGTAATGAAGATTTCCGCTTACTTTGCTTCTCTAAATCACGATATAATGACTGCATTTTTTCAATACGCTCAAACGCTGGCAATATGTGCGCATACGTATAAAATTCAGGGAACATATAGCGCGTTTTATACGCATCTACTTGTTCTCCCGTACGGAAAGTCTCTCTCTCCCATTCTTCATACGATGAAACGACTTTATCATAAGCACGTTCCATTTGCTGTAATTTATAAGACTCTCGCTCAAATAACTTTCGAATCTCTTCATCCTTTTCTAACTGATAGCGAACCGACATCACTTCTTCACTTTGCCTTCCGCCAGCACTTTGCTGAAGAGTAAGAAGCTCTTCTTGTAATCCACCAGAAGGATCTTTATATAAAACGAGAGCAAGGACAATCCCTACAAAAACAATCACACTAATAAATAAGAGCGGACGGTTATCTATAAATAAACTCGTGAATAAAATGCCTGTATTAATAAGAAGTAACAGAAGACAAACTCTTTGCCACTGTTTTTTCTTTTGCATAGCCGCTCCTGCTTTTTCCTCATACTTGCGCTTCATTCTTTCTGCGCCCATACCTAAAAATGCAGCATCTTGAAATGATTTTTCTTTCTCAACTAACGTATTTCGTTCTTCATCAGCTAACATTTGCTGGCTGATTTGTCTTATATTTTCTTCTTGTTCTTCTAATTGCTCTTGAGCCGTTTTAAAACGGTCATCAAGCTGCACTTTTTGCGTTTCTAATTCACGCGCCTTTTGCACCGTTTGTGTAATTAATTCTTTCGTCGCTAAACTTATATCAAATGAAAGAACAGTCTCTTGTTCAAAAGTAGTGCCAATTTGTTGCTCTAGTTCTACAATTTCTTCTTTTATATTCGCAATACTTCCCGTCATATCACGCATTTCTTGGCGTGCATTTTCATAAGACATATGCTGCATACGAAGTTCTTCTACGTAACTTTCTTTTTGCAAAAGTGCTTCATCTATTTCTATGGAATCAATTTCTGATTGGACTGTTTCTATCTTTTTTTGAAGTGAATCTACTTGTACTTGCAGCGGTTCTATCTTTGCCTTTACCGCCTCATAGCGCACCATCCCGTTTACAGGAAACTGCCCGTTTTCGTTTTCTAACAATTTCTCGTGCGCACCCTTTTCAATAACGAGAGGCTCAAGCGCTGCTAATATTTCATAATCTTGCTTTCGCTTTTCGGCACTCTCTTTTTCCGCACGAACAGAAGCAAGTTTCTCTTCACTTTCTTTTAACTGCTCGACCTGTTTTTCATACGTGCCAATCTTCCCTTGCCACTCTTTCATCTTCTCTTCAATTTTCTTCATCTCTTGCAGTGACACGTTAATTTCAGGATTACGACCACTCGGCTTAAAACGCTGATTCATTTCTTTTTCTAATTTTTTATCTAACTGCAATAACGCATCACTTCCGACTGCGCTGGCCGAAAATAAATAATTACCAATATCCGCTTCACCGAGCTGATGAATATTTTGCAGGCCATGCATATCAAATGAAAAGACTGAATCAAATAAGCTTTCATTCATGCCGCTTAATATATCGTTTAAAATATCTTCGCCGCCCGTTTTCCCGTCTTCAAAATAAACGGTCACCTCACCAGCTGCCGTCTTTGGCAATCGTTCAATTTTCAAACGGCCGTACTTCTCTGTTTGCACAGTGACCGCACCGCCGTACTTCCCGCCTTCTTTCGGCTCATAACGGCGCTGGCCTCTCGTCGGAAAACCGAACAGAATACTTTTCATAAATGAGCGAATTGTCGATTTCCCCGCTTCATTTTCACCGTACAACACCGTCAGCAATGAAAGATCCATTTCCACATTTTCTAGTTTTCCATAGCCATAAATATGGAGTTTTTCAATTCTCATTTTTTATCCCTCTCTTGCTGGAATAATTGCTCTAAAATAATATTTTCCGCTTCCTTTTGAATCTCTTTCTTCTCTTCTTCCGTAAAAGCTTCAATACTATTACGTGCTACAGGAGATGTCCAGATCGTGCGCAACACTCCGTCCATATTTGTGAAAGCTTCTAACTCCTTTAGCACACTACCGACGAAATGATTTTCTTCTTTCAAACGTTCAATTTCCGCAAAAGAAACCGTCTCGTTTTTCCACTTCATCGCATACACAAAGTCTTTTCGCTCTTCTCCCGCTGCTAAAATATGAAAAATCTCTTCCACGCGCTTGTCTTCGCGTAAATAAGGAGAAAGTGGCCCCTGTCCTGTAAATACGACAGTTAAAAGCGTGCCTTCCTCTTCTCTTCGGCACTCATTCATCGCACTTGACGCGCTCGTCATAAGATCATCAACAGTTTCAAGTCCATCGATACTAACTTCAATCTCATCCCATACAACATCTGCCGTATGGAAAAACGAACAATGCGATCCTTGTTTCGTGAGTTCAATAAGGTACGCACCCTTTTCCCCTGTTTCCTTACGATGGCGCCCTTGTATATTACCTGGATAAACCATGCATGGCTCCTCCGATAGAATTTCACGTTTATGTATATGACCAAGAGCCCAATAATCAAACTGTTTTTCCTTCAGCTCACGAATTTGAAACGGTGCATAGCGATTATGCTCCGCATCCCCTTCCACACTTCCGTGAAGCATTCCAATATGAAAAGGCGCATCACTCATTTTCGTATATTGCGCTGTCATATTATCCGTTACCGCTTGCTGCAAATAACTAAAACCGTAAATAGAAGCTAACAGCTCACCATTTTTATAAAACGACTTCTCTTCTACATAAGGCTCCGTAAACACATGAACATTTTCCGGAAACTCAATTGCCGCCCAGCTTCCCCCTAAATGATCGTGGTTACCATGAATAATAAAAACGGGAATATCGTACTGCGCAAGTCTCTTCATTTGCTCACGCACAAACACTTGCGCCCTCAAACTTCTTGTCTCCGCATCATACAAATCCCCGGCTAGTAATACGAAATCAACGCGCTCTTGAATTGCTTTATCAACAATACGCTCGAATGATTCAAACGTACTTTGCTTCATTCTCTCCCAAACAGACTGTGCTACATTCATTTCCATCCCTTTAAACGGACTATCCAAATGCAAATCAGCCGCATGTATAAACTTCAGTTGTTTCACAAATAACGATCCTTTCTATGTTTCAAAAGTTTCATTTTATCAGCATTAAAATTGCTAAAAACTAATAATCGTCGGAGATAAAAAGTCTCCCCGATTAGTTCAACTAATAATAAGCAGGGGATGAAAAAACTCCCCTGCTTATTAAAGTTTCACCTTATTGTAACACGCAATGTCATATATTTCTTTGCATATTCTAGTGATTTATGACAAAATAGTTATAAGATTCTGATTTTAATTATTGGAGGGAATTTTCATGGGAGTATACGTTCTAACAGTCTTTGAAAAAGATGGTTCAAAAGCATTAGACGAATCATTCGAGGCGGCAACTGAAGTAGAAGCGAAATCAAAAGGCGAATCTATTTTACGAGAAAAAGGATTGCATGAAAAAACGCATCGCTGCACATCTACTGCAGGCAAGCTCGTTTTATTCCAGCGCTAAAAAAAGAAGCGTCATCCGCTTCTTTTTCACTCTACTATATCTTCGTCACACCACGTAAACACCACATCTAGAATGCGATTACCGATACGTACGCGCTTATTCCATTTTCCTGTTTGGATCTGATGTTGCAATTCTTTCTTCATCTTTTCCGTCCAGTCGTGAATCGTTTCACTACCGCCGTACGGATATACGCTCGGAAACTCTTCCTGCAGAAGATGTAAGCTCTCTGCATCAAAATGAAAATGGAAGTAGTAGTTTGCTGTAAGCGATGGTTCTTGCAATTGTAAAAAGTAATCGTCAACTTGCTTTCTATTTCGATAGAAAGTAAAGATATTCACTTTACCGCTCGTAATTTGGTCAATTTGAATTTCGTGCTTCTCTATAATCACGTCTTGCCCACCTCGTTGTATACTACCTTTAGTATATATGTCTTTTGCAACAAAGTTAACCATTTTCGCGCGAAATTCATTTCCTTCATTATATTACCCGTACCTCCAAGTACAATCAGGACAAATAAAAAAAGTTGAAGGGGAGCGATCACATGTATTTCGGAAGCAAAGGTTGGTATGTAAAAGAACTAAAAAAATTAGGTATTCGTACTTACGAAGGTAAAAAACTAGAATCTTATCGTACGCATATTTTATCTAGCTTACTTGAGAGAATGAAGAAAGCTTCGGCTTGATAGAAGAAGGAAGCAACAATTTGTTGCTTCCTTTTAATTTTATTTACTAAATAAAAACTGGAATCATTATAAATTAACAATCTACCTTTACTATTATACTCTCTTGATAAAAACCATCTAATATCAACTGAACTTTTATTATCAAATACTCTTCCAGATGATTATTCGTATATATTTTAAATTCTCCATACTCATTAACCCGTCCACTTCCAACAAGCATATCGCCGCTCGTTATGACAATTGTTGCATAAGGTTCCGCATGGCCCGATACATAATTATCACCATATTTCACAACATCTATCGTTATTTTCTCATGAATATTACTAACTGAATCTATACATTTCTTTTCATACAAATTAGCATTTAGTTCTTCGGCCCTCGAAAACGCTCGATTCCTGCTAACCTTTTCTGAAGAGAAAGCAAAACTCCCCAGCCAACTAAACCTATAAAATGTAGTAATAGGTAGAAACATCTGTGTTAACTCCCCCATTTCTTATCAACTGCAATCTTTGAATGAATTTACAGCAATACGTTCTATGTTGGGATAAAAGAAAACAGCTTTGATTTTCCAGTCAATTTCGCACTGTTAATTTGTACAGAACACATATAATACAGTTTTTTAGCCCAGATGCAATGACAACACTACACAAAAGAAACCACGGTCCATTAAATGTAAATCCACCTTCAAATATATTAATAATAATTATGTTGCCAATTATTAAGAGAATCCATGAAATGGAATACTGTTTTCCATTTGTAATATATAAAATTCCATCCTCATAACAGACTGTACTTCCCCCACCTTGCCAAACACCAATTGCGAAAGAAAAAAGCGTAACTGCCAGTAACTCTGCTTGTAAATCCCTAGTCATTGGTTGCGGCGCCGTATAAGTAATAATCCCTATCATCATTAGAAAAGTTATCATATCTATCCAGTTTAATTTTCTTTGTTTGCTTTGCATCCAAATAAAGAAAATTACTACCGAAATTAAAAACAAAGTTGCCATTTAATTTTTCTTCTTCCTTTCCTACATTAGAAACGTCTGTAATTGTACTGTTCTTAGATCTCTCATACTTTCTGAAGCATAACATGAGAAAGAAATAAAAAAATCGTACAAAAGGGCAAGCCTATAATGTACGATTGGGCATATATAATGTTTTAAAAGTGAATTAATTTCCTTTCAATAGATACAGCTACTGCTTCTGACCGTGAATTAACACCTAGTTTATTGTATATATTTGTTAAATACGCTTTTACCGTTCGCTCAGCTATCCCCATATCAAATGCAATTTCTTTATTTTTATATCCGCGCGCAATAGCTTTCAAAACAAACAATTCTTTTTCTGTTAAGTTGTTCCCTTCACCCTTATCAGCATGTACTTCTTTCCTTTTATACTTCACTATCTTTTCCATAATATCTGGTTGTAGTAAAATCTCACCTCGAATAGCCGCTTCCAATGTTCGAAACAAATTCTCACGATCCGTATCTTTTAGCAAATATCCTTTTGCCCCTAACTCAATTCCCTTTAACATTAATTCATCTTCGTTATAAGTAGTTAATATGATAATCGGCGTATGGTTTTGTTTTTTATTCAAAGCCTCAATTGTTTCTAAGCCACTCATTTTAGGCATATTTAAATCCATTAAAATGACATCAGGTTCCTTTTTCTCTATGAAAGACAGGGCTTCTTCTCCATTTGCAGCCTCACCTATAATTTGAAATGAATCACTCGTTTCTATTATTAATTTCAGACCTTCTCTTACAACGAAATGATCATCCACAATTAATACGTTATACTTCATGGCTATCTCCTTCTTTATTTATAGGCACTTGAATATACACTTTCGTACCCTTCATCTTTTCACTCAATATATGTATTTCTCCCTTAATCAATCGAACACGCTCATTTAAGCCAATCAAACCATAATGTCCAGGATTCTTACCGATATATCCAGTGTCAAAACCAATTCCATTATCTTCAACTTCAATAGTAAGTTTTTCAAGATCATCGAGATATTCAACTTTTAAATTTACATCTGTTGCCTGCGAATGTTTTGCGATATTCGTTAAACATTCACTAATTACATATAAACAGTGCTCCTTTACTAAGCTTGAAATATGCGGGGGGCTTTGAATAGTAAATCTCACCTGTATAGACGTAGCCTCAGAAAAACGTTGAACCTCTTCCTCTACTGCTTCATTAAATGAATTGGTAGTATGACGCAAATCATCAATAACCAACCTTGCATCATGTAAAGTTTGTCTCGCTCTTATCATAGTTTGTTTCATAATCTCTTGAGATCGTCCTGTATTCCCTTTTTGCATATGGGCATCTATTGCTTCCAATTGCATAATTAAGCTTGCTAAACCTTGTGCTAACGTATCATGTAAATCTCTTGCCATTCGCTGCCTTTCATTAGCTAATGTCAATTCTTCCAATCTCATATATGCAGACTCTAACTCTTGAATATAACTCTGTATACGATTACGCGCATCAAATTGCTGCTTATTAATATAAGAAAAAGGAACAATAATTGCTAATACTAGAAGGAACATAGAGAGAAGAATAGCTACTTTATTCACACCATAATTAATACTAATTGCAGCACAAAATATTGCATACATGAGAGTAAAAACTGCCATTACTTTAAATATATTGTGATAAACATATAAACTTTGGGCAATTAAAATAGGAGTTAATCCAACAAAAATCGCTATCGAAGCATTTGTTGCAATAAATGCAGCCAAAAACACAATGAAGAGTTGTATAAAAAAGAAGTACAACAATTGCCTATTCTTTAATGAACTCGCATACCAATGAAAAATAGTATGAATAACAATGACTATTGTAAAAAAGAAACTATCCATAGAGAAAATATTATTACGAAATTCTAAAAGCATTGAAGCTATATATACGAGGGTAATCCATAAAATAATAAACCTTCTTGGAATAAATACCGCTTCCAATACATTTGTATCCAAATCTATATTTGAATTTATTTTTTTCATATCCGACCTCCACCATTACATTATACTATACAAGATACGACTTATATTTTGATAGGTTACTGATTCCTCTTTATCCTCATTACCGAATACAAATATGAAATATTGCATATCGAAATGCATTGATGTTTTTGTAAGCGCTTACTATAATGAGGTTAGAAAGATTTATTACATCTTACTATTTAAAAAAGGAGGCAATCATATGGAAATCGCAATGGCAGTTTTAAAATTTGTAGGTGGAGTAATTCCATTGGTTCAAGAACTTTTAAAAGCATTTATGTAAAATTATTATTCAGCAATTATCTATAAGAATTATCATACAAATGATCTGTATATCAAAAAAATTGATACACAGATCATTTGTGTGAGCAAGCTTTAAACGAGAATTATGTACCTTAGCAGAACAATAATGATTCATCTATCTCAAGTTGGAAAAAGACGCTCACAAGGGCGTCTTTTTATTATATTACTATGTACCTAATAACTTATTCAGGAAATCGATTTTACAATCCATACAATGCTACATAATTAATGTATCTTTTTGAAATTTGCACAATAAAAATCCCCTCAAAGCATAAACTCCAAGGGCCGAGCCTATTTTTCATTAAATTTTTCAAACACAGCAATACCATTTTCTACGATTTTATCAGATGTATAAACGACGACTTTCTGTTCCCTTTTATTTAGTGTTAATGGAATAATCAGTCCAACCAAAAATGCTATAATTAATCTAATCACACTAAGGGGGAACAATTATTTTGCTTGGAAAATGCATTCAATTTCATGAGTTTGGCAATCCGAAAGATGTGTTACAGGTTGAATATAAAAATATAGAACCATTAAAAGATAATGAAGTTTTAGTTCGTATGCTAGTTAGACCGATTAATCCATCTGACTTAATTCCAATAACCGGAGCGTATGCACATAGAATCCCTTTACCTAACATACCTGGTTATGAAGGTGTTGGTATTATAGAAAATGTAGGAGCTTTTGTTTCTAGAGACCTTATCGGTAAACGTGTTTTACCTTTACGCGGAGAAGGTACTTGGCAAGAATATGTGAAAACATCAGCTGATTTTATAGTCCCTATTCCTGATTCCATTGATGATTTCACAGCGGCACAAATGTATATTAATCCCCTTACAGCGTGGGTTACGTGTACAGAAACGCTAAACTTAAAACAGAATGATGTTTTATTAGTGAACGCTTGTGGATCCGCTATTGGACACCTTTTTGTTCAATTATCACAAATTTTAAACTTCCGATTAATTGCAGTAACTAGAAATAGTAAACATACAGAAGAATTACTTCAGCTTGGTGCCCATCATGTAATAGATACTTCCACTACCCCGCTTTATGAAACAGTTATGGAATTAACAAACGGAATCGGTGCAGATGCTGCGATTGATTCTATCGGGGGACCGGATGGAAATGAATTAGCTTTCTCCTTACGTCCAAATGGACATTTTTTAACTATCGGTCTTCTATCAGGAATACAAGTTAACTGGTCAGAGATTGTCACGAAAGCAAAAGTGCACGCGAATATATTTCATTTACGACATTGGAATAGTGACGTGTCAGCATATAAATGGAAAGAAACATTTCGTCACATAATCCGCTTAGTAGAAGATAAACAATTACGTTTCATGACAGTACATTCCACATATGACTTAGTAGATGTGAAAACGGCGGTTGATGTTGTGCAGTCTGCTGAAAAAACAAAAGGGAAAGTGTTTTTGACGAGTTATTAAATACAATTGAAGAAGTCTTTTTGATCGACCTTTTAAATAGATTAGATAATACGTTTAGGAGCACATAATTGTAAGTATCTGGTATAATTCTATTGAAAGGCGAAAGGAGATTCTACATGTGGTTAATTACGGTAATTGCGCCTGTTGTAATAGTCGGAGGAATTGTAGTATATGTGATTGGAAGGCTTAAACATAAATATAACAACGGTAACTTAGGTAAGAAAAAATCAAAAAACGCTCAAGTTTTATTAGATAGTTTAATACCAATGGGAATGCTTTTAGGGTGTTTAATCGGTATAATTGTCGACATATTTTTCCCGGATTATTCACTGTTTACAGTTGGTTTAGGAGCTGGAATAGGCTATTTATTTGGCTTTTTTGCTTATGAAATTTATAGCAAGACAGGCAAAGATTTTTCATAATCGAGAAACAGACGCGATTGTGGAATAAGCGAGGACAGTACATATGAGTCATATAAAGTGAAACTTTAATCAGCCCGCACCAATCGAGCGTTTACGGGCAGCCCGACTCCCACAAATAGCGGGATAAAATATGTGCTGTCCTTTCATTTATTCATCATCGTTATCCCCTCCCGCTTCAACTACCTAAAAAATAACATTGTCAACCGAACTTAAATTGGTTATCATAAAAGCGAATATAACAGGAGATGAGCAGATGAATATAAACGAAAAGAAATCTTTTTCAAAAGTTTCTCGACGGAAATTAGTCGATGAAGTGTTGGAACGTTTACAAGAAAAAATCTTTTCTGGCGAGTATGAAGTTGGTGATCGCCTCCCTACAGAGCCGCAATTAATGGAAGAGTTAGGTGTAGGGCGTTCGACGCTGCGAGAAAGCATAAAGATATTAGTACATGCTGGCATATTAGAAGTTCGACAAGGACAAGGTACTCGTATTGTCTCACTAAATACAACACAAGATTCATTTGAAAAACGATTGCAAGCAGCTAATATTAATCATGTGTATGAAGCAAGAAATATGTTAGATAAAGAAGTAGCGATGTTAGCGGCACAGCGCCGAAGTGAAGAGGATCTTTTATACTTAAAAGGACATTTGAATAAAAGAAAAAATGCCCTTCAAGAAGGAAATTATGTAGCATACATAGATGCAGATATTCAATTTCATCTAGCAATTGCAAAGGCAAGTAAAAATGAAGTTCTACTTGATTTGTATCAATCTTTCGTACCTTCCCTTCGCCACATTTTAAGCCAATTAATATTAAATACAGCGAACTATGAAGATAACTCTGAAATTCATGAAAAGTTATTCCAAGCTATTTTAAAACAAAGTGCCGAAGAGGCTCGAACATACGCCGTTCAAAATTTGGAGCTGAAATAAGCTCCTTATATATTGCACTTAAACATCAGATGATATACTCAATAACATCTGATGTTTAAGAGAGGAGAAAATCAAATTGAAACATCAAGTACGAACTTATTTGTATATACTAGCACTATTTTTTGTTTCCATTAATTTACGTATCGGAATTACATCTATTTCACCTTTATTAGAAACAATCCGACAAGACTTAAATATAAGCAATTTTTCCGTTAGTTTCTTAACAGCCATTCCTGTTTTTTGTATGGGGACATTCGCCTTACTGACTGGGAAGGTCATTAAAAAATATGGGGCAGAAAAAGCAATTATGGCTTGTCTTATTTTAATTGGCTTTGCTACATGTATGAGGGCTTTTACCTCTTCCATTTCCACATTATTCGCGAGCTCTTTATTTATCGGCATTGGAATTGCACTTGCAGGTCCGTTACTATCAGGTTTTATTAAAGAAAAATTCCCTACGAAAATCGGCTTAATGATTGGAATATATTCAGTAGGCATGGGAACTGGTGCTTCTTTAAGTGCAGGATTAACGATTCCTTTACAACATGTATTAAAAGGATCTTGGAATATGGCACTCGCTTTTTGGGGTGTACTTACTATTATCGCTATTATATTTTGGTATCCGGTTATGAAACGAAAAAAGAATACAAGTACACAAGATAAAAAGAATAATAGTTTACCTTTAAGAAATAAAAAAGCATGGTTGTTCACAATCTTTTTCGGACTACAATCAGGAATCTTTTACTCCATTACAACTTGGCTTGCGCCCGCAAATCAAAATATGGGCGTCAGTAGCGAACAAGCTGGTACTCTCATAACTGTATTTACAGTTATTCAAATGATATGTAGCTTTTTAATTCCAACATTAGCGGATATTTATAAAAACCGAGCACTTTGGTTATTAGGGAGTATATGCTTCGTACTCGTAGGTTTATCGCTTATGATTTACCCACTAACTACACCATGGATCCCTTCTATTTTACTAGGTATCGGGCTCGGCGGCGTATTCCCACTCGCTCTCATGCTACCGCTATATGAAACAAAAACTTCAGCAGATGCGAGTGCATGGACTGCTATGATGCAGTCAGGAGGATATATTATGGGCGGATTCATTCCTGTCTTAGCAGGAATCGCTCGTGATTATTTTGATGGTTATACGCAAGTTTTTATTATAATGGCACTTTTAAGCTTAATTTTGTTCATTTTAACTTTAGTCATGAACAAAAAGAAAGTAGAAGCAAAAGATCTTATAGCTTAAATAAAAAGAATGAGCTTTTTCCTAAAGGATCAAGCTCATTCTTTTTACTTCTACTACTTGAAAACAAAAAAAACCCCTCAAAGCATACGCTTCAAGGGGTGAGCCTGTTTTTTATTTAATTATATACGTACAGCTGTACCACTTACAGCAACCATTAACATTCCATCACGAACAACTTCATAATCTACGTCAATACCAACGATAGCGTTCGCACCTTTTTGTTTTGCAAGTTCTTTCATTTCATCCATCGCGATATCACGAGCTTCTTTTAGCTTGCTTTCATAAGAACCAGCACGGCCACCGACAACATCACGAACTGAAGCAAATAAATCACGAACAATATTTGCACCCATAATAGCTTCACCATTTACAATATCAATATACTCAATAATTTCTTTACCTTGGATTCCAGACGTTGTTGTTACAATCATGACTGACACTCTCCTAATAAGTTGTAGTTTTTAATGTGCTTTCTTATGTCTTTATTATGACATGGAAAAAGTATCTAATCTATTGAATTACCTTACATGAATGTGACAATTTTGTAAGGGTGAAATATTATTTCACCTTCCTTTTACAATAACCACCTAAACTAACAGAATATTGTTATAATTAAACTAGAGGAGGGGATAAAATGAAAAAAATCACTTACATATGTGCTCTAAGTGTTCTATCTTTTACTTTAATTGGTTGTACAAGCACTTCTACTACAAATAATACTCCAAAAACTAAGCAAGAACATGTACAAAATGCCATTCCATTCAACTCCGCAGACATTACAAACATTGAATTACTTAGAACAACAAGTAATACTAGTTCCAAATCTCAAACAGATAACCAGGAAATGATACAATCAATCGCTTCAGCAGTCCAAAAAGGAACAACGAAAACAATCACATTAGATCAAAAAAAGAGAGCATCTGCACATTCTACTATAACCGTTACATATAAAGATGACTCAAAAGAAGAATTTCTTGTGTGGGTTGATAATAAGGAGCAAATTACGATAGCTAAAGATGAAAAGAAAGATAAAGTAGAAGGTGTGACATTGAACGTTAAAGACGCTAAGATAATGAAGGATTTTTTTAAAAATGATAAAACGTAAAAGGATCCCCATCAACTTAATGATTCAAAATTAGCACAAAATTTTGTTCAGAAACACTATAAAATTTCAGTCTAATAGGTCAGTGGCGAGACCCTAGATTATTAAACTTAAAATGTTTCAAATCGAAGGAAGACACCTTATAAGGTGTCTTTTCTTTATTTTCAAAAGGACCTGCTCAATTCATGCTTAAAAACATAAAGTAAAGTGAACCCGTTAAAATACATGAGTGACCCCTTGT